>NZ_LZPJ01000098.1:0-25070 GCF_001729365.1 Acinetobacter sp. YK3 | reverse complement strand
GCTGCTTCTGAAGCTACTACTGCTGCTTCTGAAGCTACTACTGCTGCCGCTGCTGCTGCTTCTGCTCCAGTTGCTGCTGCTTCTGAAGTTGCTGCACCAGCTTCTGCTGCTAAATAATCTAATTTTTAGATTATCAAAAAAAAGAGAGCCTTTCGGTTCTCTTTTTTTATGTCTCAATTATTTAGAATTCAATCAAAATAAAATATAAAAAAAGCAGATCAATCGATCTGCTCATTTCCAACACGCTGTCTAAATTTCTGACCCGCTCGGAACGTTACCACGCGACGGGCAGAGATTGGAATCTCTTCACCTGTCTTAGGATTACGTCCTGGACGTTCACGTTTGTCACGCAACTCAAAATTACCGAACCCAGAAAGTTTGACTTGCTCACCCGCAATCAGTGCTTGGCTGATTTCGTCAAAAAATAACTCGACCATTTGTTTTGCTTCGCGGCGATTTAAGCTAGTAAGCTCACTTAAATGGTCCGCCATATCTGCTTTTGTTAATGCTGTCATGAGGCCCTCAATGTCGCTTGGTAAGTGTCTTCCAACACTTGAATAATGTTATCCATACCAGATTTAATTTCAGCATCTTCAAGCGTACGAGTTGGATGTTGCCATAACACTGCAAAAGCGAGAGAGCGTTTGCCTTGTTCAACTCCTTGGCCCGTATACACATCGAACAACCATGTCGAGTCGAGTAACTCTCCACCAGTTTGCTCAATTAACCGCTGAATATCTCTTACCTCAATATTATCAGAGATTAAAAGCGCAATATCACGTCTAACTGATGGAAAACGTGATAATTCTGTAAAATTAGATACATAAGATTGCAAAACAGCCTGCTGATCCAGCTCTGCAACCCAAGTTATGCCCAAATCTAGTTCATTTTCCAAAGATGGATGTAAACGACCGAGATAACCAATCGACTGTCCATCTACCAAAATTTCCGCAGATTGACCTGGATGTAACCATGCACGCTCGGTACGAACAAACTCAACAGCAATACGACCTGCTGCTAGAATCTCTTCAACCTCACCTTTAAAGTCAAAGAAATCCATGGCCTGAGGTTTTGCATGCCAAGATTCTGGTGTACGTGAACCTACAGCAATCAACGCCAGCGTTGGAATTTGCTTAAGGTCATGAATACTTTGTGCATTCTGATAATCAAAACGTAAACCGAGTTCAAAGAAACGTACACGTTGCTGTTGACGGTTTAAGTTGTACTGTACACAAGGAATCAAGCTTGATAACAAGGTACTACGCATCGCAGCCAAGTCACTTGAAATTGGATTCGCCAACATCAATGGCTGTACTGCTGGATTCAACTGCTTTTCAAGTTTTGCATCAGCAAAGCTAAAGCTGATAGCTTCTTGATAGCCTAATGTTGTAATCGTTTGACGTAATTGTGCAACCTCAAAGCGGTCTTGGTATTTTTCTAATTTCACATCAATTTTTGGCAAACTGATTTGAATATTGTCATAACCGTCGATACGTACAACTTCTTCAATCAAGTCTTGATAAATCGCCATATCATAACGATGCGAAGGAGGAACAACACTCCACTCGCCTTCAGCGATTGCGGTAACCACACAACCAAGGCGTGTTAATGCATCAGCAATAAAATTACCCGCTACTTGGTATCCAAGTAACTGATCAACTTGCGCTTGTTTCAACACAATCGCTTCACGTTTTGGCAATAAAGTCGCTTGTTCAGCCACTGTGATTGGGCCAAACTCACCACCAGCAAATGCTTGAATCAATTCAGAAGCACGATGCATTGCAATCATTGGCAATTCAAAATCGACGCCACGTTCATAACGTTGAGATGAATCCGTATGCAAGCCAAAACGGCGCGCACGACCAGCAATGGCTAAAGGCGCAAAGAATGCACTTTCAAGGAAAATATCTTGCGTATCATCGGTGACAGATGATGCCAAACCGCCCATGATACCTGCGATGGCTAATGCTTTTTGATCATCAGCAATGACCATCATGTCATCTTGCAGCTCAACTTCCTGATCATTAAGCAACACTAATTTTTCTTTAGGCTGCGCTTGTCGAACGTGAATTGAACCTTCGATTTTCGCCAAATCAAAAGCATGCATAGGTTGACCTAACTCAAGCAATACGTAGTTAGTAATATCAACCAGAATGCTATGGGTACGGATACCTGAACGTGCTAATGCTTGCTCCATCCAATCTGGTGTTGCTGCTTTAACATTTACATTTTTAACAATACGCCCCAAGTAACGTGGCGTACCTTCAGTCGTGATGGTCACTGCTTTTTCATCAGTAATAGTTGCAGGAACAGACTGAATCTCAGGCTCATTCATCGTTAACTGATTGATCACTGCAATTTCACGTGCAATACCACGGATACTAAAACAGTCACCGCGGTTTGGCGTAATACTGATATCAATCACGTTGTCATCAAGTTTTAAATATTCACGGATATTGATCCCAACTGGTGCATCAGTGGGTAATTCCAATAAACCGTCAATCTTATCTTCTAAATCAATTTCAGAAGCGCCGCACAACATGCCATGTGATTCAACACCACGCAGTTTGCCTTTTTTAATTTTAAAGTCACCAGGCAATACCGCACCCACTGTTGCAACAGGCGCTTTCATACCCACACGTACATTTGGTGCACCACAAACGATTTGTAATGGCTCACCAGAACCAATATTCACAGTGGTCACACGTAACCGATCTGCATCTGGGTGCTGTTCAACGGTGAGTACTTCACCCACAACCACACCTGTAAATGGTTTTGCCACAGGCGCCAAATCATCAACTTCCAAACCGAGCATGGTTAATTGATCAGACAATGTATCGCTATCAATGGCTGGGTTCACCCACGTGCGTAACCAATTTTCACTAATTTTCATTTGTATAAACCTTATCTAATCCTGAAAAAATGCTTAGGCAAACTGGCGTAAGAAACGCACATCATTTTGATAGAACATACGCAAATCATTGATGCCATAACGCAACATTGCAAAACGCTCTACCCCTAAACCAAAAGCAAAGCCTTTGTATTTATCAGGATCAATACCTGCAGCACGAAGTACATTGGGATGCACCATGCCACAACCTAAAACCTCTAACCAACGACCACGTTCATCCATGATATCCACTTCTGCACTTGGCTCTGTGAATGGGAAGTAAGACGGACGGAAACGTACTTTCAAATCTTTTTCAAAGAATTCATTGAGCAAGTTAATCAATAACCCTTTTAACTCGGCAAAGCTGGTGTTCTCTGCAACATATAAACCTTCGATCTGATGGAACATCGGTGAATGTGTTTGATCCGAGTCACAACGATAAACACGGCCTGGGCACACAATACGAATCGGTGGCTGGCTGGTTTCCATAGTACGGATTTGGACACCCGAAGTATGCGTACGCAATAAATGTGTCGCATCAAAATAGAAGGTATCGTGCATGGCACGCGCCGGGTGATGTCCCGGAATATTTAAGGCTTCGAAGTTGTGATAGTCATCTTCAACCTCAGGACCATGCGCAACCTGAAATCCCGCCTTGGTAAAAAATTGGCAAATACGCTCTTGTACTTGAGTAACAGGATGAATACTTCCCATGCGCTGACCGCGACCTGGCAAAGTAATATCAATGGTTTCACTTGCCAGTTTCTTCGCAAGTTCAGCTTGTTGTAATGACTGTTGACGCTCGGTCAAAGCTGCATTGATTGCTTCACGAACAGCATGGATGGCAGCACCTTGTACTTTTCGTTCTTCAGGATCCATTTTTCCAAGTGCTTTCGACTGCTCTGCAAGCTGGCTCTTTTTCCCTGTAAATTGCACACGTACTTGATCGAGTGCAGCAAGGTCTTGAGCCGCTGCAATGGCAGCAAGCGCTTCAGTGGTCAGGGCTTCCAGTGACATAGTAACTCTCAAAGCAACAAAATATAGAAATATAAGAAAACGCTATAGTTTATCAGCTTTTTACCTATTTTATGAAGCGAAACCAAGCTTTAAATCATCTAGTTTTTCTGCATAAACTTGGGTGTAAAACAATAGAAGAATGAAAGAGATCCATTAATTTTTTGAAAAAAATGCTCAATAATTGAATAAAATGGATAAGATACCGATATCGTCAATGAGAAATAACAACGATGGCGCTTGATCAAATCTGGAAACAGCAGCTTACCCTTGTCACCTATGGCAATGAATACCTTGCGGGAAATCTTAATTTTAGTCGCTGGATCGAACATCCAGTTTTTGATCAGAATCGTCTGATCTTCAGAGATTTACTTTCTCAGCATCTACTGGCTCAACATTTCCAGATCTGGCTTGAAGGTTTAAAAAAACAAGGCGTAAAAAAACTGAGCCTGCATTTATCCAGCGTACTCAATGATGAGCAGAATCCCAATGCCAATGTCGAACTGCTTCCCTTTGCACATTTTATCGTAAGCCATCAAGGCAACAAAAAAACGGCTTGGATTTGTGGACATGAGCTTGCCGAATGGGACAATAGCGATAGTGAATTTCAAGCGCCCGCTTCTCAGCAATCAGCACTACGCCAAGAAGATCTTTGGCGTTACGAATTAAATGATAAATTTGCCAAGAAAATCGATGCCGATCTAAAAAAAGTGAATTGGAATGAAGTTGCTATTTTTCTGGAAAGAGAACTGTTTGACAGCAAATATGCGGACAATTTTATAGAACCTGAACAACAGGATTTTCCTTTCTATGGTTATGAAGTCGATCCAGACGACCTCTCCAGTCAGCAACTGGCCTTGATCCCAACAGACTATCCAGCTGACTGTGCGCACCGCTTATTACATCGCACCCAAGCATTAGTGAATCATTTAGAACAGCAAAAGAAACACCCTTACACTGCGACCGGCGAATTGCTCAGTCCTGAGGAGCAGATTAACCTACGTAACTTTTTGCAAAAAGCAGATGACCTATTTGCGAAACTGATTGTGAAAACCGCCAATCATTACCAAACGGCGCAACTAACGGCAGAGGAACCAGAAATCATTGATCGAACCATGGAAATTCCACAACAACGTAACCCAACCCAACAGCACCACAAAGTTGGCGCTTCAGGCGTGATTAAATTAATTCTCCTCACCATTATCATCTGTGTTTGTGCGTATTATTTCGGTTTATAACAACGGGCTAAATAAAAACCTAGATCACTTCATCTAGGTTTTCTGTTTAATCTAAAAAGTCGGCCTGATTTTGATAATGATTTTATGCCCCCCATCATGCTGATTGACAATGTGATGGATATTTTCAATTTCACCCTCCACTTCCGCATCGGGGCCATAAAAGATCCGAATGGTTTCGCCCTTTCTTGGCAAGATACTTAATTCTGTTTCAATCGCGCCTTGTTCTAAACCTTCTACACTCACTCGCATATTTTTTATCCCAATCTTGTTTTCTTTACTGTAAAAAGATTCAGGGAGAAAAGTCTATTGCAACATGTTTGGGTTATGTAATCTCTAATTAAATCAAAAGATTGGTTTATTCATCATAATCCAGTTCATCTTCATCCACATTGATAAAATCTGGTTCTGGCGTTTGTGCGAATTGCACAGCAAGAATATCGCCATGTCCCAATAAACTTGCTTTGGCAACACGATGCATACCGTCCATCACCCGACCTTCAGCACACAAAATAATGGGATAACTCAGATCAGCAGCTTCAACCAATTGAAAATGTTCAATGATTTGCTGTGTCGTCGGAGATTGATTTGGAAACCAATAAGCTTCGTTGAGTTCTCGAATATCAGCAAGTGCAACTTTCTTAATCACAAAAGTTTTGGTTAGATCAACCAGATGATGTACATCCCAAATATGAGTATCTTGACCCACTTGTCTAAAGTGATATTGTCTGCGCACGTTTTAATCCATAGATAATTTCAGCTATGATTATCAACTTAACTTCTCATCAATAATAGTATTTATAAAATCATGACCGAGAATTACTGGAAGTTTATATTAGGTTTACAACATAATGCTCAGCAGTTTTTTAAAGGCCTCATTTCTTATCATGCCGCTCGTCATCATTGGAGCATTCGTAATCACGATATTTTTATGGTGAGAGATTTAGATGATTGCTCACTTATTTATGACTCTATTGATGCTTTAATATTTGATCTATTCCATCAAGGTGCCTACGATTGTTCACTTTATCCTTTTACTCTACTTTTTCCTGAATTTGAAAAAACTCAATCTAAATTTTTATTTGAAATAAATAATTATCCAGTATTAGTCTTCAATCTAAGACATACCAATATCGCATTAATAAAAATAGAAAGAGAGATTGTAAAAAATATCCAACCTATAGGCGATCCTAGAGAGTTTTGGGGCACCCTATCCACCCAAGACGAGTGGAACTATATGTTGTTTACTCTTATTCCTCTAAATTTAGAACAAAACAAAAAAATTAGAATATTTAATAACGGTCTGAATTGGGAAAATTTCTATAAAGAAACTCAAGAGCTTATTCGTTCTGCACCTTATCAATTTTATGGAACCTATGATATTTCATTCACAAACAACTTACATCTTTACCCCCACGAAGAAGAAGGATGTACTTTTCCATTGCTAGAGAATCCCTCTTCACAAAATAATCTTGCATTCACCCTGCTTCAACAGTTCGAAACTTTAAAAATTCATCTTCAAGGTTTTAAACATCCACGTAATGAAATGTCTAAATATCACAACTTTGATTTGGAAGAAATTAATAAATTTAATCTCTATGAGGAATCAATTGGTCAACAATTTGTCCAACTTATTTGCCATACTGCTAATAGTTATCAAGCATCTTATATCTCGGTAAAAACTCAAAATGAGTTAGAAAAAGAAATAATATTAAGTAAAAAAGAATCTGGTTTGCAAGATTCATCAGTTATCGAAAATACCACTTCGCCAGAACCTGAAACTATTTCTGGTTGGCGAGCACTAACCACTCTACTTATCGTCTTAGCAATACTCCTAATAATATTATATGGTCTATTTTTATTGGTTCAGAAATATGAATTTGCTAAGTTTTTATTAATTATTACCACAATCTTGTCTGTACTTATAATTATAGGAAGGAAATAAAAAAGACCGCTAAAAAGCGGCCTTCTTTGAATCTCTAAGCTTATGCAGCTAATGCGCCTTTAGCTTTTTCAGCTAAAGCAGCAAATGCAATTGCATCATGCATAGCGATGTCAGCTAATACGCGACGGTCGATGATCACTTGAGCTTTTTTCAAGCCATCGATCATACGGCTGTATGATAAACCGTTTTGACGAGCACCAGCATTGATACGCGCAATCCATAAAGCACGGAATTGACGTTTCTTTTGACGGCGGTCACGGTATGCGTATTGACCAGCTTTGATTACCGCTTGGAACGCTACGCGATAAACGCGTGAACGAGCACCATAGTAACCTTTAGCGCGAGCAAGAATTTTTTTGTGACGACGATGAGCCACTACACCACGTTTTACACGAGCCATTTATAATCTCCTTAGATGTATGGGCACATAGCACGAACTGATGCAACGTCACTTACGTGAACCATTACACAACCGCGCAATTGACGGATACGCTTAGCAGATTTTTTGGTCAAAATGTGGCGCTTGAATGCTTGTTTGCGCTTGAAACCGTTTGCAGTCGCTTTAAAGCGTTTAGCTGCACCACGGCGAGTTTTTAACTTAGCCATAGTAACCTCTTTTGGGCACCTGTTCGGCACGTTTGCACTATTGCAAATCGACCTGCAGGTAAGGAAGGCAGTATGATATAGCATCTATCGCTAAAACAAAAGTAAAATGCTCATTTTTTGATAGAAATAGACGTGTTTTCCCCAAACGTTATTTTCCATAATTAATTCTCAAATTATGAGAAACATACACAAAATCAGCGCCTATAATAGAGTCAAATTCTTAAATACCCATCCATATGAATATACAGAATGATGCTTTCGCCGCCTTGCGGTATCGGGATTTCTCTATCGTGACTGTTAATCAGTTCTGCTTAACACTGGCAATCCTGATTCAGGAAATTATCGTTGCCTATTCACTGTATCAAATTACCCGTGATCCACTCACACTCGGCTTTATTGGGCTGGCAGAGGCGATACCTTTTATTACCTTGTCTTTGTGGGGCGGCTATTTTGCAGATAAGCTGAATAAACAAAGCATCATGAAAGTCTGTTTATTCTTTTCTATTCCATTACCCTTAGTGCTTTGGGGTTTATTCCATTTACATGGCTTAGAAAAAATTGGCACAACAACCCTCTCTTGGGGCATTTATGCGGTCATTTTTGCCTTAGGTACGATTCGAGGCTTTTACAATCCTTCCGCAACATCGCTCAAGCCTTTTTTGATTCCACGTGAACTGTATGCCAATGGCGCAACATGGACCACGATTGGCTGGCAAAGTGGTGTCATCATTGGCCCCATGCTCGGTGGTTTTATGCTGGCGTTTTTGGGGCGTGAAACCAGTCTCTTTGCAGTATCTGCATTACTGGCCGTTTGCTTCATTTTAATTAATTGCCTAGAGAAGCGAACATTTCCGAAAATGGAAACCGAAAATGTGCTACAAAGCCTGACCGATGGCTTCCGCTTTATCTGGAAAACCAAGATTGTATTATGGGCGATTTCACTCGATCTGGTTTCTGTACTGTTTGGCGGTGTAATTGCACTATTGCCGATTTTTGCCGAGGAAATCTTAAAAGTTGGGCCTGAAGGCTTAGGTTATCTACGTGCTGCCCCTTCAATTGGTGCCTTGATCACCATGATTGTCCTGACCAAGTTCCCACCAATGCATCATGCTTGGCGTAATATGCTGTTGGCTGTGGCAGGTTTCGGTATTTTCACTATTCTGTTCGCCTTCTCAAACCATATATGGCTTTCCCTGTTTGCTCTCGCAATGACAGGTGCCTGTGACAGTGTTTCGGTTGTCGTCCGTCAAACTGTGCTGCAAATTTTCCCACCTGAAAATATGCGTGGCCGAGTGGCTGCGGTAAATGGAATGTTCGTGTCTTCAAGTAATGAATTGGGCGCATTTGAATCAGGTCTGGCAGCCAAATATCTCGGTACCATCACAGCCACCATTTTCGGAGGTTGTATGACTCTTGCCGTGGTGAGTTACTGCTGGTTTAAAACCAGTGACTTATTCAAGGTCGATATTACCAAAGGTTCAGATCAATAGACCTGAGAGGAAGAATTTGTTCTTCCTCCTTATTTTTAAAAAATGCCGAGATATAAAGCATATAAGGTTAAATAACGCCCACCTTTGGCGATTGTGACAATCACCAAGAATCGCCAAAAGTTCTCTTTCATCAAGCCTGCAATCAGGGTAATCGGATCACCAATCACGGGGGTCCAACTCAATAACAGTGAATAAAAGCCATATTTATGATAAATCTGCTGAGCCTGTTGTAAGCGCTGCTCAGAAACAGGAAACCATTTTTTATCTTTAAAATGTTCGATTTTTAGGCCGAGCCACCAGTTCACACAGGAACCCAAGACATTACCAATGGTCGCAACCAAAATTAGATAAAAAGGATTGGATAAACCTTGTACCAGCAAGGTCATTAATACCGCTTCTGACTGTAAAGGTAATAACGTCGCTGCACCAAAAGCCGAGAGAAATAATAAAAAATAAGACATCAATTTAAAGGGATCACTCAATATCGATCAAAGTATATCAATCTATAGCAATTTAACCTGAAATTATTGAGTCCGTGCCAGTTTTTCCCAAGCAGCCTGTAATTGTTCATCATGAATATTCATTTGAAAAACGGTCTTAATGGTGTGTTCAAACTCGTCAAAATTGGTGAACTCTTTTTTATTAGAGCCCCTTTTGCCATGCGTTCTTAAGACCCGATCTTTTAATGTAATCCGCATTTCGTTATTGGCAGTAGATAACATTAAGTGCTGGGTAAATAAGGATTCTGGAGAGGTCGAAATAAACCAGTTTGCGACCTGTGCATCCGCATGTGCAATCTGTTGCTCTGGATCAATGGCATAGACATTTATCCATTCATTATGAATACAGACCTGCAACATGTATTTCATTCCTATCAGCACCTCACCACTTAAACCACTTTGAGCCACTTCCACAAACCTAAAGGATTCTAATGGGGTCGTTTGAGTCTCACCAATGCGATTCATCGACAAGATACTCGTCGGTGTCATACCACCAAAACCAGGATCATATAAAAAGAGTTGCTGATCAATACGAACCAGTGTCACTAAATGAGTACGTACAGGCGTACTGATAGGTGTCCCCTGATAATACACCCGTCCCAGTACGTTATAAGCATCATACCCCAGTTCAGTTAACGCGAGTCTGGTTAAGGTACTATGTTCTAAACAATACCCCCCTTGATCATTTCTTAATAACTTTTGAGCAAGTTGATCAGACGCTAATGAGACTTCCCTTCCCAAGAAAGAAGAAAAATTGCCAAAAGGAATCGCCTGAACATGAAGGCTTAATAAGGTTTTTAGATGAGCCAAAGTAGGTGAGAAACCATCTTCAAAGCCAAGTTTGTTTAAATAGTCCGTTGAAATTGTTGATTGCATGATCTTTATTTTTGATGGGCTTAAATCATCGTAACCTGATCATGCCAAGACAAGATGAAAAATTACACAATTATAAAATAGCTTCGCTTATACGGCTAACAGGGAAATTACACCAATGATTTATATTTCGTCTTCAATTTTTTAGATCGAATAGAAAAATGTAAAAGTGAAAAAAGAAATGGAAAAAGGAATAATATCCAGAATGTAAAATCAGAACTTACAATTTTTTGATACAGGCTTAATTGAATTTCTTCATTTGAAACTACCGCTAAATCTATGGATACCTTATGGTCAAGATAACTACATAAAACTAATGAGAGGCTTAAAAAGCCAGTAAAAAACCACGTGCTCAAATATGAGTTTTTGGTTTCTCGCTGTAACCAAGAAAAAAGTGTAGAAAAGAAAAGTCCTAGAATGGTAATGAAAACAAAAACTAGACCTGCTAAATGACTGTCTAAATAGAGCGTTTGCAGCTGAGCGCAAAGGATTGCTGTCAACAGCAACAATCCCATCGCAATTATCCAATGTTTTAAATAGTACTGCTGCTCAGCCAATAGCCTTATCCAACCTTGATCGACAAGGCTTTCTGTATCGCAGGACGGGCCGTGAGACGTTCAATATAATCTTTTACGTATGGGTAATCTTCAAGCTGAATGCCCTGCCATTCATAACGCAATGCCCACGGTAAGATCGCCATATCTGCAATTGAATATTCGCCTGCCACAAACTTCTGACCAATCAACTGTTTGTTTAAGACACCATAGAGACGTTTGGTTTCATTGACATAACGATCAATTGCGTAAGGAATGCGTTCGGCAGCAAATTTATTGAAATGATGGTTTTGTCCCAACATTGGCCCGAAACCGCCCATCTGCCACATCAGCCACTGCTCAACCTCAACCCGTTCCTGCTCATCAGTTGGGTAGAATAAGCCCGTTTTTCTACCTAAATATTGCAGGATCGCACCCGACTCAAACACTGAAATCGGTTCGCCTCTTGGCCCATTCTGATCAACAATCGCAGGAATTTTATTATTAGGGGAGATTCTCAAAAAGTCAGGCTGGAACTGGTCATTCTCAAGAATATTGATAGGGAAAATTTGATACTCAAGTTGCATTTCTTCTAAAGCAATTGTTATTTTATGTCCATTGGGTGTGCCCCAGTAGTATAAGTCAATCATTTATGTTGTCCTGTTGATCGTTATCTTGACTGTTGTTGCGTTATAGCACACTTCGCCTATATTGATCAGCAAATAGGCACGAAAAGATACAATAGCACCATGTTTTTAAACTAAATATCGGTAAAATTATTTGTGCTTTTCCTGAAATTCTCTAGCTTTTTCACCGACAAATTTACGCCCAGCATTTGTGCCATTAATCCACTCTTCTACAGAGAATAAATCAAACATGCCCACCTTAAATAACGTTGGGACAGCTAAGGCTAATTCTTCTTCAACAGCCCCACGCACTCCAGCATTATAAAGATTAATATTGTGTAGCATGGTCGCAACGGTACCTGTTTGTACACGACTGCCATCTTTCAATTTAACTTGTGGTAGAACTTCTCCTTCTTGCACAACTTTTTGATTAATTTCAGAGAGTTCTTGAGTACCTTTAATTGTAGACATGAATTTTTCCAGTTTTTAAATTGTGTATTTATCAAGTAATCTTATCATAGCCTGTTTTTATTCTTAGACATTAGATTTAGCACATTTTTAACAAACCATTGCCTGATTTAGACATAAAAAAGCACCGCCTGTTGCGGTGCTTTTTTATCAAGAAAAAATTACTTTTTCTTTTTCGGACCAAGTAACATGCCCATCTGACGGCCTTCCATCTTCGGAGCTTGTTCAACAACACCAAACTCAGCAACGTCAGCTTCAATTTTTTGTAATTGAGCAAGACCAAGCTGTTGATGTGCCATCTCACGACCACGGAAACGCAAGGTAATTTTCACTTTGTTCCCTTCTTCAAGGAAACGTAAAATTGCACGCAATTTTACCTGATAATCACCTACATCCGTCGCAGGACGTAACTTGATTTCTTTCACTTGCACTTGATGCTGTTTTTTCTTCGCATCTTTTTGCTTTTGTTTCAAGTCAAATAAGTGCTTGTTGTAGTCCATGATTTTACAAACAGGCGGTTCTGCATTAGCAACAATCTCAACAAGGTCAAGATTGGCTTCTTCTGCAGCACGTAATGCTTCATTTAATGAAACAACACCTTTTTGCTCCCCATCTGCAGCGACGAGGCGTACTTCTTTCGCACGGATCTCATCGTTGATTGCAGGACGGTTACTTTTAGCACCTTGTTGTTGGTTACGGTCAGGCTGTTTAATCTTTATTACTCCACAATGTACCGGCCACGTTCGGCAACGGCAGATTTCACTAAGTCAATAAATGCATCTACTGACATAGTACCTAAATTTTTTCCTGAGCGAGTACGCACATTAACTGTACCTTCTTCAACTTCTCGGTCACCGAGAACTAGAAGGTAAGGAATACGCTCTAGGGTACGCTCACGAATCTTAAATCCGATTTTTTCATTTCTCAAGTCAGAAATAGCACGAAGGCCATTTTCTTTGAGTTTTGCGACCACTTGTTCACTTGCTTCTGCTTGTGAATCAGTAATGTTCATGACACACGCTTGAATTGGTGTAAGCCACGGTGGCATGAAACCCGCATAGTGTTCAATTAGTATACCAATAAAACGCTCAAAACTGCCAAGAATTGCACGATGAAGCATAACAGGTTGGTCACGCTCATTGTCTTCTGTAACATAAGAAGCATCTAAACGGATTGGCAAGTTGAAGTCACATTGAATGGTACCGCACTGCCAGATACGGCCTAAGCAGTCTTTCAATGAAAATTCAATTTTCGGACCATAGAACGCACCTTCACCAGGTTGCAAGTCCCATGCCAAGCCAGCATCATCAAGCGCATCTGCCAAAGATTTTTCAGCCAGATCCCAAAGTGCATCATCACCCACACGTTTTTCTGGACGTGTAGAGAGCTTCATTTGTACATCTTCGAAACCAAAGTCTTTATAAACGTCTAAAGTCAGCTTAATGAAATCTGCAACTTCTTTACCAATCTGTTCTTTGGTACAGAAAATATGTGCGTCATCTTGGGTAAAGCCACGAACACGCATAATACCGTGTAAAGAACCTGATGGCTCGTTACGGTGACAAGAACCAAACTCAGCTAAACGGATTGGTAAGTCACGGTAAGATTTCAAACCTTGGTTAAATACCTGTACGTGACATGGGCAGTTCATCGGCTTCACTGCATAGTTACGACTTTCAGAATGGGTCGTAAACATGTTTTCAGCGTAGTTTGCCGCATGACCAGACTTTTCCCAAAGCGTAAAGTCTACGATTTGCGGTGTCTTGATTTCCTGATAACCATTCTCTTGCTGAACTTTACGCATGTATTGTTCAAGCACTTGATAAATCGTCCAGCCGTTCGGATGCCAGAACACCATACCTGGTGCTTCTTCTTGCATGTGGAACAAGTCTAGCGCTTTACCAATTTTACGGTGATCACGCTTTTCAGCTTCTTCAATACGTTTGATATAAGCCGCTAACTGTTTTTTGTCAGCCCAAGCCGTGCCATAAATACGTTGTAATTGTTCATTTTTCGCATCACCACGCCAGTATGCACCAGAGATTTTAGTGAGCTTGAATGATTTTAAGAATTTAGTATTAGGTACGTGTGGACCACGACACATATCTAAATAATCTTGATGGTAGTACAAGCCCATTTGTGTTTCATTCGGCATGTCTGCAATCAAGCGTAACTTGTATTCTTCGCCACGTGCTGTGAATTCTGCAATCACATCTTCACGAGGTGTCATCTTTTTGATGACATCATAATCCTGATCGATAAGCTTTTTCATGCGCTCTTCGATCGCAGCCATATCGTCCAGCGTAAATGGACGTGGCATCCAGATGTCGTAGTAGAAACCTTCTTCGATCACAGGACCGATCACCATTTTCGCTTCCGGGAACAACTGCTTAACCGCATGTCCGACCAGATGCGCACAAGAGTGACGAATGATTTCTAAACCTTCTTCATCTTTCGGGGTAATAATCTGAACTGTCGCATCTTCTGTGATTAAATCACAAGCATCCACCAAGCGATCATTGATACGGCCAGCAACTGTATTTTTTGCAAGACCCGGACCAATGCTTTGAGCAAGTTCCATCACGGAAATTGGCTGATCAAACTGTTTCTGATCACCATTTGGTAAAGTAATGATTGGCATATAAAAAATCCTTAAGGAGTGATGCCCTATACGAAGGAGCATATCACCGCGAGATTATGTATTGAGGCGAGGCCTCAAAAGATAAAAAACGGCGGATAAAAAAGTATCCAAGATTTTACACGGGTTTAGCTATGGATGAAACCTCTGAACCAGAAAAACCCGATATCTCTTACGATTCACCTCCGACTAAAGCCTAAATGATTTAGACTCGACGACAGAATAGTTTAGTAATGAATGAAAAGAACAGAAATGGAGCAATACACATGGTGAGTGCATACGACGAATTACCACGAACACCCGCAAATTTTGTTGCCTTATCCCCGCTACGTTATTTAGAGCGTGCCGCTTATATTTACCCCGATCAAGCTGCAATTATTCATGGCGAACGTCAAATCACATGGCAACAAACCTATCAACGCTGCCGTCAGTTCGCTCATCAACTGGCAAATCTGGGTATTCAAAAAAACGATACCGTTTCAGTGTTACTTCCCAATATTCCAGCCATGATCGAAGCACATTTTGCTGTGCCAATGGCAGGTGCTGTACTCAACACCTTAAATACGCGTCTTGATGCCAAAACCATCGCTTTTATGCTGGAACATGCTGAATCCAAAGTGCTGCTGGTTGATCCCGAATTCCGTGAGGTCGCAGTAGAAGCACTCAAACTAGTACCTCAAGAGATCGTGGTCATTGACGTATTTGATTCCGAATTTGAAGGTGAGCAGATTGCCATTGGACAATATGAATATGAGTCATGGATTGCTCAAGGCCATCCTGAGTTTGAATGGTTACTACCACAAGATGAATGGGATGCGATTAGTCTTAACTATACTTCTGGTACGACCGGCAATCCTAAAGGCGTGGTCTATCACCACCGTGGTGCTTATCTCAATGCAGCCAGTAATATTCTGGCATGCGGAATGAAACCACGGGCGGTTTATCTCTGGACACTTCCTCTATTCCATTGCAATGGCTGGTGTTTTGCATGGTCTATTGCGGCCAGTGGCGGTACCAATATTTGCTTGCGTCGCGTCGATCCCAAACTGGTTTTTAAATATATTGCAGAATATAAGGTTGATTACTTCTGTGGCGCACCGATTGTGCTGTCCATGCTAATCAATGCCCCAACAGAACAACGAACTTCATTTGATCATCATGTCGAAGTGATGGTTGCGGGTGCTGCCCCACCAGTTGCGATTATTGAAGGTATGCATCATATCGGCATCAATGTAAATCACGTTTATGGCCTGACTGAAACCTATGGTCCCTCTGCCCTATGTGCCTCACAAGCAGGCTGGAGTGATTTATCCATTCAGGAACAAGCACAACTGCATTCACGGCAAGGCGTACCTTATCCCTTACAGGACAGTATGCGGGTACTTGATCCAGAAACCATGCAACCTGTACCCAATGATGGACAAACCATGGGCGAGATTATGTTCCGTGGCAACATTGTCATGAAAGGTTATTTAAAAAATCCCGAAGCGACTCAGGAAGCATTTAAAGGTGGCTGGTTCCATACAGGCGATTTGGCGGTCAGCCATCCCGACGGCTATGCCAAGATTACAGATCGTTCAAAGGATATTATTATTTCAGGAGGCGAAAATATTTCATCCTTAGAAGTTGAAGATGTGCTGTATCGTCATCCCGCTGTACTGACTGCCGCGGTTGTGGCGAAACCAGATGAACGCTGGCAAGAAGTTCCTTGTGCATTTATTGAACTTAAACAAGGAGCAACTGCCTCACCGGAAGACATCATTGCGCATTGTCAGCAAGAACTGGCGCGTTTTAAAGTTCCGAAAGATGTGGTGATCACAGAGATTCCAAAAACCTCGACAGGAAAATTACAGAAATTTATTTTAAGAGAATGGGCAAAACAAAGAGCCAATGGCGAGTTCGGAAATTAATACAAGAGATAAAAAAAGAAGTTTCCGAGGAAACTTCTTTTTTTATTTTTAAGCCTTATTGCTCAGATAACAGCGCAACCTGCTGAACATAATTGACGAACTTACGTTTCGAGGCTTCCAGCTCTTCCTCACTCACTTGCTGCTTCATATCTCGATGAATACGTAATACATGCTGACGCAAAGTATGGCGTTCAGAAGCGTTAAACACTTTACTAAACTCATTGATGATTGGGTCACCTTGATCAATCATACGATCAACCCAACGCATCAACTGCATTTGTTTTTTAGCGCCTTGTTGCGGTGTGAGATAAGATAAAATCGTGCTCTCATCTTCATTACGCAATAACTTACCAACGCGTTGGAACTGACGACGACGCGCTTCAAATGAGCTAATTCTCTGCACTTCAAGCAAAGCATCAATTAAACGCTCATCGACAGGAAGTTTTTGAATCTGCTTTGGATTGAGTTGAGCCAACTGCTCACCCAAAGCGGCCATGCGCTGGACGGCTTTTTTTTGCTCAGTTCGACTCGCACGCCCTTCTAATGACTCAAAATCTTCATCTGTATAACGTTGGGGACCACGTGCCACTATTACTCTGCCTCGTAAAATTTTGCTGCGAACAGCGTTTGAATTTCTTCCAGTGCCTTTTCTTCATCGGCACCATCAATCACCAGTCTTAATGTGGTGCCTTTACCTGCACCCAACATCAACAATGACATAATATTTTTTGCATCAACTAACTTATCGCCCTTACCAATCTGGATAGAAGAACGAAATTTTGTCGTCACTTCAATCAGTTTACCAGATGCGCGAGCGTGTAAGCCGAGTTTATTAATTACATCAATTGTTGTGTCTATCATGACCAGTGCTTCATTTCTCTATGTAAGATTTGGACAGCCCATTTTGCCTCAAGGGCCTGTTTGAGTCTATCCACGATATAAACCGAACGATGCTGCCCGCCCGTACATCCCACAGAAATGGTCATGTAATGGCGATGTCCTTCGGCAAAAGCAGGTAACCACTTATTTAGAAAACCATAAATATCTTCAAACATTTCATTGGTTTGTTGACTGCCTTCCAAAAAGCGGCGCACAGGTTCATCTAAACCTGAAAAACGGCGTAATTCTAAGTCCCAATGTGGATTTGGTAAATGTCGTACGTCAAATACATAATCCGCATCGAGTGGAATACCGTGCTTATAGCCAAAAGACTGTAAAATTACAATTAAGTTATCCGACTGTCCCAGTTTAGACAATAGGATATGTTTTAAATCATGGACACTTTTATCCGTGGTATCAATATGCACTGTGGAACGGAACTGGATCGGGATGAGCAGTTGTTTCTCTTCGTGAATACATTGCAACAGGCTATTGAAGCGACTAGCCAACGGATGCGGACGACGTGATGCACTAAAACGTGCAATCAAATCCTGATCCTGCGTGGTCAGATAAATGATATCAACCGAACCATGGCGTTGTAATTGCTCAAACACATGATCAAACTCTTGCATATCAGCACGGGTACTACGGATGTCTACGCCCAGTGCCAACTGTTCAAGATTATTCTCGTGATCCAGTTTTGCCACAATTTCAGGCAATAATGCCAAAGGTAAGTTATCTATACAATAATAGCCCAAGTCTTCAAGCACTTGTAATGCAGATGATTTGCCTGAGCCTGATTGTCCTGTCACGATAAGAATACGCTTCATGGCATTTTGCCCTTCATTTTTTATGTTTTAAAATCAACTTGTAGGTTATCAATCAAACGGGTTGCACCCAGTTTTGCAGCAACAAAAAGAACAAGATTCTGATCAAATTGCGCAATCGGTTGCAGGTTGGTCTGACGAGCTTCCACATAATCCACAACAAAACCAGCTTGTGTCAATTGAGCAGAGATATTTGCTAACACTTGATTAAGCGCCTGCCCTTCATGCAACTGCTGTTCAGCCTGTTTGAGCGATTGATAAATGGTTGGTGCAATTGCCCGTTGCTCTTCAGTTAAATAACCATTACGAGAACTTAACGCCAAACCATCTTCAGCCCGTACAATCGGCACGCCAATCACTTCGAGTGGCATATTCAAGTCTTGGACTAACTGGCGAATCACTGCCAATTGCTGGTAGTCCTTTTGACCAAAGAATGCGAAATCAGGCTGTACGATATTGAACAGCTTGGTCACCACAACTGCGACACCGTCGAAATGACCCGGACGTGACTTTCCACATAGGTCATCGGTAATCTCGCCCACACTGATATTGGTCAGACGTGGCTGAGTGCCATACATTTGCTCAACCGTTGGCGCAAAAATAATGTCGCAGTCCGCATCTGCCAATAAACGGCTATCTTGTTCCAGCGTACGTGGATAACTTTCGAAATCTTCACCAGCACCAAACTGGATGGGATTAACGAAAATACTCACCACCACCACATCACAGATTTTTTTGGCAGCACGCACCAAAGTCAAATGACCTTCATGCAGATTGCCCATGGTCGGTACAAAACCAATCAGTTTTTTTGAACTACGTGCAGGAGAAAGTGACGCAGTTAAGCCTTGTATCGTTGTTTCAGTTTTCATGAATTAAAGCTCAACCTGAAAAGTATGTTCTTTGGCTGGGAAAGACTGATCCTGAACGGCAGCATGATACGATTTAAACGCATCTACGATTGCAGTTTCACCAGCTTGCTCTTTCATGAAATTACGTACGAAACGTGCAACACGACCAAAGGTCAGACCAAGCATGTCCTGAACGACCAATACCTGACCATCCGTTTCATTACCCGCACCAATCCCGATCACTGGTGTATTCGGGAACAATTCTGCAATTTCTTTACCCAATTGTGCAGGAACACATTCAAGTAATAACACCGCTGCACCAGCATCAACCACGGCCTGACAATCTGCAATCAACTGATCCGCTGCTTCGCGTGTTTTTGCTTGCAGCTTATAGCCACCTAATACATGTACAGATTGTGGCGTTAAGCCTAAATGTACACACACAGGAATACCATTACGAGTCAATACAGTAACCAGTTCGCTCAGCCAAGCGCCACCTTCGATCTTGACCATTTGTGCGCCAGCTTGCATGACAGTTTTTGCATTTTTCAAACCATCTTCAAGCGTTGCATAGCTCATAAATGGCAGATCCGTCATAATCAGGGCATGTGCATTACCACGACGTACAGCAGCAGTATGGTAAGCCATGTCTTCCACTGTGACAGGAAGTGTAGAATCTCTGCCTTGAATCGCCATTCCAAGAGAGTCACCGATTAAAATCGTATCAATTTCAGCCAACTCCATCCCTTTAGCCATACTTGCATCGTAACAAGTAAGACATGAGAACTTGCGTCCTTCGGCTTTAAACTTTCTTAAGTCACTTAGACTAATCATGATGATGTCCTCTACAGGCGTTTCCAGAACGAAACAGTCTTAGACGGTTGCCCAAGACTGGTCTGCTATTACAGTCAAGTTTGCTTGCTGTACCAGTTCTAAATCTTTTAAAGAATGACCATTTAATTGTAAATGAGCATCTAAATCTAATAAGGGAATAACGACGAAATCACGCTCTAAAATACCAATATGTGGCACCGTTAAACGTTCATTCTGGATCTGTTCCTGACCATAGATCAGCAAATCCAGATCAAGCGTCCGCTCACCCCAGCGTCGTAAACGGACACGTCCTGCTTCTTGCTCAAATTGTTGTAATTGATCTAACAGAGTAAGCGGTGCAAGGTCGGTATCCAGTTGAACAACTGCGTTGAGATAATTGGGCTGATCTTGTGGCCCCATCGGTGGACTTTGATAAAGTCGAGAAACCTGTACAGCACCGAGCGTTGCCAGCTTCGCAACAGCTTCACTCAGAATCTGCTGCGAATCGCCTAAATTACTGCCAAGACCGATATAGGTACGAATCGTCATTGTGTTGGCCCAAAAACCACTTGGCTTAAGTCACGTTGTACACGTTTACGCTTAAGAATCGGATGATCCGCATGAACCTGTCCTGAGTTACTTGCCGCTTTTTCAATAAAACGACTCGCTGACTCATCAGCTCTGACACGTTCTTTTTTGCCACGACGACTTCTTGGCTCAGGTACATTGACCAAAGGCTCAATTTCAGTCGTCTTCGGCTCATCTGCTTCAACCGCCTTACGACGTGTCTTGCTGCGCTGACGATTGTACTGACGAATTGCCGCTTCTTTTTGGTCAGTGGTCATTTCCTGATAGGTTTCCCACCAAGTGCCCATGCCTTCTGTACTACTGTCGCCTGATTTTTCACGTAACAGCAAGAAGTCAAAGCCTGCACGGAAACGGGCATGCCCTGCCAAAGCCTCAATCTGTTGTGGTTTTGGATTCAGCAAACGCGTCTGCATTTCCCAAACTTCACGGATAAATGTTTCAGCAAAACGAGGAATAATGGTACGAGTGGCCTGACGTTTCAACACATCAAGTCCAGCTTGTGCACGCGCTTCTGCTGGTACAACACCTTTATTCAAATAGTAGTCACAACGTTCTAAAAATGGTTTCCATAACAATACCGCATAGAAAAATGCTGGATTGATGGTTTTACCCACTTGAATACGCTGATCGGTATTTCGTGCAGCACGCTCAATAAAAGCGGTAATATTCGGCGGGATTTCGGCGAAAAGCTGTTTCCATACACCAAACTCGATCAACATTGGCAAGACACGCGTCAAATGCCCCATGGTGAACAGTTTTTGTGATTCATCATATAAACGATGTGGTGAAACATCACGCAATAATTGCGTCATTTCAGCACTAAAAATATCGAGAATGGATTGATCAATCTGGAAGTTTAATTTTGCAGCAAAACGCAATGCACGTAACATACGTACAGGATCTTCTTCAAAACGCTGTGCAGGTTCACCAAGAAAACGTAAAGTACGCGTCTTGATGTCATCTACCGCATGACAGAAATCAAGTACGATGCCTTTCCGTGGCTGGTAATACAAGGTATTGATGGAAAAATCTCGACGAGCAAAGTCTTGCTCAATCGTTCCCCAGTTATTATCACGAAGAATCATACCAGAGGCACTGGTGACTGCTTTTTTCGGCGGGGCACGGAATGTCGCGACTTCAATCAGTTCACGACCAGAATACACATGTGCTAACTCAAAACGTCGTCCGATAATTCGGCAACGTCGACCAAAAACTTCTTTCACCTGAGCTGGTGTAGCATTAGTAACCGCGTCAAAATCCTTTGGATTAAGACCTAACATCATATCTCGAACACCACCGCCCACAATATATGCCTCGTAGCCTGCTTTAGTCAGACTATCAATCACATCTAGAATTGAGGAAGGAAGTTGAGTTGTGGACAAACCACATTTTGACGCACGCAAAGTTTGCAAAAGACACTGTCTCCTACGTCAGGACGTAAATAACAATTTGTCGCTAATCATAGCTCTAACACACACAAAGGGCAATTTATTCTGTTGGAAGTTTCAACAGATCAGTCTGCCTATTCCATCACATTATTACAATTCTGAGCTTATAACATCAGCCTTGCTTTGTTTTTTTCAAACAATTTTGGCCCGATTCCCTTGATATTCATCAGCTCATCTACACTTTTAAAGCCACCATTCTTTTGACGATATTCCATAATCGCCTGAGCTTTTTTCTCACCAACACCATTCAGTGTCTGCAATTGCTGTAAATTTGCCTGATTTAAACTGATTTTATCGCCTTGAATATTAAGAGAAGATGAAACCTGTTTTATATTTTGTTGGGAAGCAGGTCGGGATAAATAATAATTATTGTTGGCCTGATTCGCCAACTGCTGGTCACGTGCTTGCTGCTGAGCTTTCCATTGTTGATAGGACTGATCAAACTGTTGGGCGTTGAGATGTGAAATACATCCCACGCACAAGATCATCCATAAAAAAAGTCTATGTTTGCTGCTCGCTTGTCGAAAAATCATGGTTCCCCTCCCCAGATTTTAATTGAATTTTGGCTTGCTCCCAGAGTTCATCCATTTCTGCCAAACTCATTTTTTGCAAGTCTTTGTGTTGTTGTTGCGCCTGTTGTTCTATATAAGCAAAGCGGCTTCTAAACTTATGAATGGTCGCCAATAGCGATGCTTCACTCGATACCCCCAGCTTTCGCCCCACATTGATTAATGAAAATAGACAATCCCCAAACTCTTCCTCGATCTCATCCGCGCTTTGATGCTTGATTGCGTACTGTAACTCCCCTAATTCTTCGTCCAGCTTCGCATAAGCATCGTCTACCGTTTCAAAATCGAAACCCAGTTGTGCCGCTTTTTTTTGAATTTCATGCGCTTGTACTAAAGCAGGTGCATGCTTCACCTCATCAAGACGCGATTGTACTTTACCTTGTTTTTCTTGCAGTTTGATTTGTTTCCATAACTCACTCACTTGCTCAGGCGTTAAATTTTGATATTTTTCTGCCTCAAAAACATGCGGATGACGGCGAACTAACTTTTCACTGATCGCATTCACAACATCCTGAAAATTAAATAATCCTTTTTCATCAAACATTTGTGATTGAAAAACCACTTGCAGCAATAAATCACCGAGTTCATTACGAATCTCATCGATATCACCCGAACGAATTGCATCCTCAACTTCATATGCTTCTTCAATGGCATAACGAGTTAAACTCTCAGGTGTTTGTTGTTGATCCCATGGGCATTTTTCTCTTAACTCTTGCATGATTGCCAATAATTTTTCCATGATGATCTCCAAACCAGATGCAGCCAAATTGTTGCAGCTTAAACACGCTTGTGCGTAATATACAGGCACGCAAAATATCAATATAAAGCAAGGGAAAGCAATGCAAAATAGTGTTTTTATTAGCGGGGCTGCACAAGGGATTGGTGCTGAAATCGCTCGCCTCTTCTACCAACATGGTTTCAAAGTTGGAATCTACGACATCAATACCGAACAGGCTCAACATCTGGCACAACAACTGGGTGTGAATGCCAAAGCGGGTTATCTGGATGTCAGCGACTATCAGCAATGGCAAACTGCACTACAGGAATTTACGCTTTGGGCTGGCCAATTGAATATTTTGGTTAACAATGCAGGTATTCTTTACTCGGGCGCATTCGAAAACACCGAGATCCAATCACACCATCGCATCATTGATATTAATATCAAAGGTGTACTCAATGGCTGCCATGCCGCTTTAGCACATCTACAACAGGCCCGTTTTGCCCGTGTCATTAATTTATCTTCGGCCTCTGCGATTTATGGGCAGGCTGATTTGGCTTGCTACTCTGCCAGTAAGTTTGCTGTACGAGGTTTAACTGAAGCCTTAGATGTGGAGTGGCAAAAATACAAGATTCGTGTTCTGGATGTCATGCCACTCTTTGTGCAAACCAATATGGTGAAAGATATGGATGCAGGTAGTATTCAACATATGGGCGTAAACCTCACAGCTTCAGATGTTGCTCAACAGGTTTTACAACTGGCTCAACAAAAAGATCATACCCTGCTTGCAACCCATACCCCTGTGGGGATGAAAACTAAACTCATGTATCAGCTCTCTCATTTGAGTCCACAGTTTTTAAATCGAATAACCAATATATTATTATCAAGAAAAAAATAACTTTAATGCCTTTGATATTATAAAAAATATCAAAGGTTTTTAAAGAAACTAAAATAAAAAAAATAAATAAGCCAACATTAAAACCCAACTTTAAACACACATTTAAAACAAGAAAGCACCTAAAAATCACAACAAAACGCCAAAAACCTTAAAAAACATTCAGATTGTCAATTATTAAGGTTTTTAATGGTAAAACTTAATCGTATTTTTTTATTATTATGCGACCCTTCTTTTCGAGGGATTTAATAATGAAAAAATTACTAGTTTTAACTTTAGCGGCAACATTTTCTTTTTCAGCTTTTGCTGCAAGCGAATATACAGATAAACCATTTTCAACCACTGAATTAAAAGCAATGAGCTGTGCTGATCTTTCTGTTGAACAAGCAAATGCTAAACGCGAACTTGCTGAAGCAGACAAGAATATTGCAAACATCAATGCAAATGCACAAGCACCGGGTAAAGCAGTGAGTAAATGGGCTGGTCTTGCAAGTGGTGCATTAAGTACTTTCGCAGGTAATTCAGAGAAAGCGGCTAAAGTGAGTCAAATTGCCAATAACCTTGCGGGTGAAGAAGATACTTCTGATGCGGCTAACCTGACTTTACAACAAGCGATTAAAACAAAGGCACAAACCAATATTGATAACATGACTATTTATCAAAAAAGTAAAAAGTGCAAAATGTAATTTCTAAATTAGACATTATTATTAAAACCCAACATAGGTTCTAATAATAAAAAATAAAACCTGCAATATTG
>NZ_LZPJ01000097.1:0-2735 GCF_001729365.1 Acinetobacter sp. YK3 | reverse complement strand
TTAGGTGCTGGTAGCGTTACTTCTACAGCAACAGGTGACAGTTTCTTAACTGGAATAGCAGCACCTGCTTCTGTGGTTTCTGTTGGATCGGCAGGCAATGAGCGTCGTATTCAACACCTTTCTGACGGTGCAGAAGACACCGATGCTGTGAATGTGCGCCAATTAAAACATGTGAAAGGCGTGGTGGATGAACAGGGTGAAAGCACAGCCAATGCGTTAGGTGGTGGTTCTACTTATGACCCTGAAACAGGGGCCGTTTCAAACCCAACTTATAATATTAATGGCAACGACATGAATAATGTCGGTGATGCTTTAGCTGAACTCGACAAAGGCTGGACATTACAAAGCAATGGTGAAAATGCTGGCGCAGTCAAAGCTGGCAATACTGTTGATATTGGTACGGCAGATGGCGAAGAAAACTTACAGGTTGAGAAAGAGGGCAACAACATTAAGTACAGCCTGAACCGTGACCTGAAAGTGGATAGCGTGACTGCAGGCGATACCGTAATGAATAATGACGGGATGACCATTGCAGGTGGTCCAAGTGTGACTAAGTCTGGTATCGATGCAGGTGGTAACAAAATTACCAATGTTGCAGAAGGAACAGAAGGCACAGATGCAGTTAATAAAGACCAGTTAGACAATGTCGCTGCGGCAGCAAAAACCGAGGTTGAAGCTGGCAAGAACATGACCGTTGAAAGCGAAACGGGTGCAGATGGACAAACCATTTATACCGTTGCGACAGCGGATGATGTTGAGTTCGATTCAGTCAAAGTTGGCGATGTCAGCATTGATGGCGCAACAGGCAAAATCACAGGTGTGACAGCAGGTGATGTCAATCCAGACTCAACCGATGCCATTAACGGTAGTCAGTTGGCGGGTACAGCGCAAAGCGTATCAGATGCGTTGGGTGGTGGTTCAACTGTGAACCCAGACGGCACAGTGACTGCACCAAATTACAATATCAATGGCACCGACGTGAATAATGTCGGTGATGCATTAGCTGAACTGGACAAAGGCTGGACATTACAAAGCAACGGTGAAAATGCCGATGCAATAAAAGCGGGTGATACCGTTGATATTGGTACCGCAGATGGCGAAGAAAACTTACAGGTTGCGAAAGAAGGCAATGACATCAAGTACAGCCTGAATCGTGACCTGAAAGTAGATAGCGTGACAGCTGGCGATACCGTAATGAATAATGACGGGATGACGATTGCTGGCGGCCCTAGTGTGACCAAGTCTGGTATCGATGCAGGCGGTAATAAAATTACCAATGTTGCAGAAGGAACAGAAGGCACAGATGCAGTTAACAAAGACCAGTTAGACAGTGCAGCAGCGGCAGCAAAAACTGAAGTTGAAGCTGGCAAAAATATGACTGTTGAAAGTGAAACAGGCGCAGATGGACAAACCATTTATACCGTTGCAACAGCGGATGATGTTGAGTTCGATTCAGTCAAAGTCGGTGACGTGAGCATTGATGGTGCTACAGGCAAAATCACAGGTGTGACTGCTGGTGATGTCAATCCTGATTCAACCGATGCGATCAACGGTAGTCAATTGGCAGGTACAGCACAAAGCGTATCGGATGCCTTGGGCGGTGGTTCAACTGTCAATCCAGATGGCACAGTGACTGCTCCGAACTACAGTGTAAATGGCACTGACGTGAACAATGTCGGTGATGCGATTGCCGAGTTGGACAAAGGCTGGACATTACAGAGCAATGGTGAAAATGCAGCTGCGGTTAAAGCAGGCGATACCGTTGATATCGGTACCGCAGATGGCGAAGAAAACTTACAGGTTGTGAAAGAAGGCAATGACATCAAGTACAGCCTGAATCGAGACCTGAAAGTGGATAGCGTGACAGCTGGCGATACTGTGATGAACACAGATGGCATGACCATTGCTGGTGGTCCAAGCGTGACCAAAGATGGTATCGATGCAGCAGGTAATAAAATTACCAATGTGGCTGATGGTGAAGTGGCAGCTGGTTCTAAAGATGCAGTCAATGGTGGTCAGCTCAATGACAGCGTGGGCTCTGTCGGTGACATGCTTGGTGGCGGTGTAACCAATGAAGGTGGCAAGCTGAATGGCCCATTCACTGTGAATGACAATGGTTATGCCAACGTTGCAGATGCGATTGAAGGTGAAACGGCGGCAGCAAAAACCGAGGTTGAAGCTGGCAAGAACATGACCGTTGAAAGTGAAACAGGTGCAAATGGACAAACCATTTATACCGTTGCGACAGCGGATGATGTTGAGTTCGATTCAGTCAAAGTCGGTGACGTCAGCATTGATGGCGCAACAGGCAAAATCACAGGTGTGACAGCAGGTGATGTCAATCCAGACTCAACCGATGCGATTAACGGTAGCCAATTGGCAGGTACAGCACAAAGCGTATCGGATGCGTTGGGCGGTGGTTCAACGGTCAATCCAGATGGCACAGTGACTGCTCCGAACTACAGTGTAAATGGCGCTGACGTGAACAATGTCGGTGATGCAATCACTGCATTAGACAAAGGCTGGACATTACAAAGCAATGGTGAAAATGCAGGAGCGGTGAAAGCTGGCGATACTGTTGACATTGGCACAGCAGATGGCGAAGAAAACTTACAGGTTGTGAAAGAAGGCAATGACATCAAGTACAGCCTGAACCGTGATCTAAAAGTGGATAGCGTGACTGCTGGCGATACTGTGATGAACACAGATGGTATGACCATTGCTGGCGGTCCAAG
>NZ_LZPJ01000096.1:0-2480 GCF_001729365.1 Acinetobacter sp. YK3 | reverse complement strand
ACTAAAGATGGTATCGATGCTGCGGGTAACAAGATTACCAATGTTGCTGATGGTGATGTTGCTGCGGGTTCTAAAGATGCAGTGAATGGTGGTCAGCTTAATGACAGCGTGGGTTCAGTTGGTGACATGCTTGGTGGTGGTGTAACCAATGAAGGTGGCAAGCTAAACGGTCCATTCACTGTCAATGACAATGGCTATGCCAACGTTGCAGATGCGATTGAAGGTGAAACCGCAGCAGCGAAAACTGAAGTTGAAGCTGGTAAAAACATGACCGTTGAAAGTGAAACAGGTGCAAATGGACAAACCATTTATACCGTTGCGACAGCGGATGATGTTGAGTTCAATTCAGTTAAAGTGGGTGACGTGAGCATCGATGGTGCAACAGGCAAAATCACTGGCGTGACTGCAGGTGATGTCAATCCTGATTCAACCGATGCCATCAACGGTAGTCAATTGGCAGGTACAGCACAAAGCGTATCGGATGCCTTAGGTGGTGGTTCAACGGTCAATCCCGATGGTACGGTCAGCGCACCGACTTACAATGTGAATGGTAATAACGTCAACAATGTCGGTGATGCATTAGCCGAGCTGGACAAAGGCTGGACATTACAAAGCAATGGTGAAAACGCAGCTGCGGTGAAAGCAGGTGATACTGTTGACATCGGTACAGTGGATGGCGAAGAAAACTTACAAGTCACGAAAGAAGGCAATGACATCAAGTACAGCCTGAATCGTGACCTGAAAGTGGATAGCGTGACTGCAGGCGATACGGTCATCAATAACGAAGGACTAAACATTGCGGGTGGTCCAAGTATCACTAAGTCTGGTATCGATGCAGGCGGTAATAAAATTACCAATGTTGCAGAAGGAACTGAAGGCACAGATGCGGTTAATAAAGACCAGTTAGACCAAGTTGTCGCAGATAATGATGCTCGTAATAGTAAGTTAGGTGAAAGTACTGCGAATGCATTAGGTGGCGGCTCAACTTATGATCCAGAAACTGGCGCTATTTCAAATCCGAATTACAGCGTAAATGGCAATGATGTCAACAATGTAGGTGATGCCATTGCTGAACTGGATAAAGGTTGGACCTTACAGACCAATGGTGAAAATGCAGCAGCAGTAAAAGCAGGTGATACCGTTGATATTGGTACAGCGGACGGTGAAGAAAACCTCCAAGTCGCGAAAGATGGTAATGACATTAAATACAGCCTGAACCGTGACTTGAAAGTGGATAGTGTGACTGCTGGCGATACTGTCATTAACAACGAAGGACTGACCATTGCAGGTGGTCCAAGTATCACCAAAGATGGCATTGATGCAGCAGGCAATAAAATTACCAATGTTGCGGCAGGAACAGAGGGCACAGATGCGGTTAATAAAGACCAGCTTGATCAGGTGGTCGCTGGTAATGATAACCGTACCAGTAAATTGGGTGAAAGTACGGCCAGTGGTTTAGGTGGAGGTTCAACCTATGATCCAGTTACTGGTGCCATTTCGAGTCCGACCTATACGGTGAATGGTAGTGATGTCAATAATGTGGGCGATGCGATCACCGCATTAGATAAAGGCTGGACATTACAAACCAATGGTGAAAATGCTGGTGCAGTGAAAGCAGGAGATCCTGTTGATATTGGTACAGCAGACGGTGAGGAAAACTTAAAAGTCGCGAAAGACGGTAATGATATTAAATACAGTCTGAACCGTGATTTGAAAGTAGATAGCGTAACTGCAGGCGATACCCGTCTGGATAATAGTGGTGTCGAGGTTAAAGATGCTGTTGGCAACTCAACTACAATGGTGGCTGGTGGAACCATTGTTAAAGATGCTCAAGGCAATAGCACGGCAACGACAGCTGCTGGCACGACTATCAAAGATGTTCAAGGCAATAGTACGATTCTGAATGGTACTGGTCTGGTATTTACAGATGCATCAGGTGCACTAGTTGGGCCAAGTGTGAGCCGTACAGGTATTGATGCGGGTGGTGAGAAAATTACCAATGTCGCTGAGGGCGAAGTCGCTGCCGACTCGAAAGAAGCGATTAACGGTAGTCAGTTACACGCACAAGGCGAAGGTGTGAAAGACATTATCGGTGGTGATACTGCTTATGATCCAGAGACTGGTCGCTATACCAATCCAAACATTGGTGGCACAGGCAAGGACAACCTAAATGATGCCATCAGTGCGGTTGGCGACGCTGCAACCAAGGCGAAAACCACAGTGACTGAAGGTGACAACATGGTTGTCACTGAATCAACCAATGCTGACGGCAGTACCAACTATGAAGTTGCAACGGCACGTGATGTGAACTTTGACTCTGTGCAAGTGGGCGAGGTCAACATTGATAGTGCAACAGGTAAAATCAGTGGTGTGACCGCGGGTACGGTGAGTGCCGATTCAACTGAAGCGATCAACGGCAGTCAGCTCCATGCTCAAGGCGAAGGCGTGAAGAACATCATTGGTGGTGACACTGCTTATGA
>NZ_LZPJ01000095.1:0-49147 GCF_001729365.1 Acinetobacter sp. YK3 | reverse complement strand
AGTCTCGTTTCCCGCTCCAAATTTAAAAGGCCCTAGTCGAAAGATTAGGGCTTTTTTCTTTGTCTCAATATTCTGCTCCACGTGGAACATCAAAAATAATGAAGCGCTAATATTAGATTTCCCTTATTTGCATAAAAATCCTTAAAAAATAAAAAGGTGTTCCTCAGCATCGAGCAACACCTTTTCATTTCATTTTGAATAAACAGCTATTCTGTCATCTTGGCTTGCAGTTTGACGCCTTGCTTGTTGTTCTCCGCTGCCAATGCCTGCTGACTGTGATCTCGTGGCATAAATGAAGTGGCAATAATGGCAACAACTGCCATCGAACCGATATACAACATGATCAAGTAAGGATTTCCACCGCCAACGCTCAATAATTTTGTCGCAATCAGCGGTGCAAGACCACCACCGACTACACCTGCTAGCTGTACCGAAATCGAGATGCCGCTATAGCGAATTTCTGCGGGAAACTGTCGGGCGAAAAGTTGTGCCTGAGGCGCATACATAATCGGAAAAACCACACCGATTGCCAATACAATTGCCATCCAAACCAGCACAGGATCTTTAGTGTTGAGCATACTAAAGAAGGGATAACAATACAGTGCCAGCACGCAGAGACCAAACATGAACATATTGCGCTGTCCGACTTTATCAGACAAATGTCCACATAATGGTGTCATCACTAAAATCACGGCGGCACCGCAAATGGTGGCAAATAGAATTTCCTGTCTGGCGATGCCCAGTTGTGTGGTGGTGTAGGCCAAAGTAAAGGTAGAGGCAATATAAAACCATGCATTCTCTGCCGCACGTGCCACAATAATGCTAATCAATTGCTTAGGATGTTGCTTAAATACCTGTAAGGCAGGAACTTTAACTTCTTCAGCTTGTTGTTTCACTTTTTCAAAGTCTGGCGACTCTGGTACTTTCACCCGAATGTACCAACCGACTGCCAGTAAAATAATGCTCGCTAGAAAGGGAATCCGCCAGCCCCAGCTAAACAGGGCCTGTTCAGGTAATAAAGACACCAGCCCAAGCGCAATAGAGGCCAACATCAAACCGCCACCGGTACTGGCTTGGGGAAGGCTGCCCCAGAAGCCTTTTTTGCCCTCTGGCGCGTGTTCAACCGCCATCAAAACCGCACCGCCCCATTCGCCACCCATCGCCATACCTTGGATAAATCGTAAGATCACCAAGCCAATTGCAGCCCAATAACCAATTGACTCATAGGTCGGTAACAGACCGATCAATACTGTGGGTATTCCCATCAGCATCAAGGTCAACAGTAACATCGATTTGCGGCCAATCTTGTCACCAAAATGCCCAAATACCAGACCACCCAGAGGTCGCCCAATGAATCCCACCGCATAGGTCGCAAAGGCAGCGAGTACGCCCGTCAGTGGATCAAGATTCGGGAAAAATAATTTATTGAAAATTAAAGCTGCTGCTGCACCGTAAATAAAAAAGTCATACCACTCAATGGTGGTCCCCACCATACTGGAGATACCTGCCAGTCGATGAGATGACTTGTTAGGAGATGAACCGTTTCCATGTATTGTTTGCATCGTCATTTTCCTTTCTTGGATATTCTTGTTTTATATTTTTGTGCTGATGCTCAATCCTGATCACCAGCATGTTCAGATGGTTGATACTCCTTGATGTATGTAGATAGAAGGAAGAGTGGATTTAGCTCAGTTTTTCTAGAATCTGTTCCAGTTCAGGATTACGCTGTTGCCATTTTGGCTGTTTGTCTTTATCGACAATTAAGGCGCGCACACCTTCAATAAAATCACCATGTTCAAACCAGATATCCTGTAAATCCCGTTCCAGTTGCATACACTGTTGTAAAGATAATCCACGCCCCAAATACTGTAATTTCAGGCTGGTTTGTTTGGCGATAAAAGAGCGTTGCTGCAAAATATCCAGCATCTTGCTGGCCCAAGTTTTGAACTGTTCCTCCTGTTCATGTTCAAGGCTATGCTCGATCTCATCCAGATGCTGGAAACCGAAATGTTTACGGATCGGTTCAATGAGTTGCTTAAGTTCACTTTCAGCAGGACGGGTAATAAAGCGGGCAATAATCTGTTCAATATTGGCTTTGCTCAGACTCGGTGCTGCAATCAATGCCTCTTGTAAGGAAGACAATTGCTCACTCGGCACATGGTAATCGATCAGATCAAGATAGAGCGCATCACTACTGCTGATCTGCTCTCCCGTAATCGCCATATACACGCCGATATCATCCAGCCGAGACAAGAAATGGGTTGCGCCTACATCAGGGAAAAAGCCAATCGCAGTTTCAGGCATGGCGAATCTGGACTTTTCACTACTCACCACAATATGACACGCTTGAGCCAAGCCAAAACCGCCGCCCAGCACATAGCCATCAAGTATCACGATCACAGGCTTTTGATATTCGCGTAGGAGATTCAGCATTTTATATTCAGCGCTGAAATAGCCTTTATAATCAGCCGTTTCATTCTTATAACTGTCATACAGATAACGGATATCGCCACCCGCACAAAAGGCTTTGGGACTATTCGATTTGAACAAAACCGCCTGAATAGCAGCATCATTGCGCCACAGTTCCAGTTGTGTGCAGATGCCTTCAATCATATCGAGCGATAACGCATTTAAATGCTTTACCCGATCCAGACTGATGATGCCTAAACTGCCTTGTTGCTCAATCATTAAGTGATTTTCTGTATTCATTTTCTTGATCCCTTATTGATTTTTGAAGTTTGCCTGCCGTTTTTCCACAAAGGCCTGCATCCCCTCTTTTTGATCCGAAGTTGCAAAAATCGAATGGAACATACGGCGCTCAAAACGCAAACCTTCGGTGAGATTGACCTCAAAGGCACGATTGATGGTTTCTTTCAGCATCATATTGGCGGTTAAAGAGCGTGCTGCAATTTTTTCTGCGGCTTGCAGGGTCTGTTCCAATAATTCTTCTTTGCCAAACACACGCGCCACCAGACCACTTTGCTCTGCCTCTACTGCACCCATTTGCCGTGCGGTAAAGCACATTTCCATGGCTTTGGCTTTCCCAATCGCGTGAGTTAAACGCTGTGTACCGCCAATGCCCGGGATAACACCTAAAGTCACTTCGGGTAAACCAAACTTGGCATTGTCAGCACAATAGATAAAGTCACACATCAGTGCCAATTCACAACCACCACCCAAAGCATAGCCACTCACCGCTGCAATGAGCGGTTTACGGCGTTGTGCGATACGATCTGCCAGATGGAAAAAGTCATCGAAGTAGATATCTGGAAATGCCAGATCAGCCATTTCCTTAATATCGGCACCTGCGGCAAAAGCCTTTTCAGAACCTGCCAATACGATGCAGCCAATCTCACGATCTTTCTCTAACGCATCCAACACCTGATTAATTTCACTAATCAATTCACTATTCAGCGCATTCAAGGCTTGCGGACGATTGAGGGTAATCAATCCAACGCCATTACGCTTTTCTAATAAAATACTGTTCCACTGCATGCTTCATTCCTTGCTTTGCTTTTATAGACTACGTGCGATCACTAAACGCTGGATATCGCTAGTGCCTTCATAAATCTGACAAATACGTGCATCACGATAGATCCGCTCAATCGGGAAGTCTTTCAGATAGCCATAGCCACCAAATACCTGTAATGCGTTTGAACAGACGCGTTCTGTCATTTCTGAAGCAAATAGCTTGGCCATTGACGCTTCATTGAGACAGGGTTGCCCTGCTTCTTTGAGCCGTGCAGCGTAATGCACCAGTTGTCGGGCCGCTTCGATCTCGGTCGCCATACTGGCAAGACGGAATGCCAGTGCCTGATGCTCAAAAATTGGTTTACCAAAGGTTAATCGCTCTTTGGCATATCGCGTGGCTTCTTCCAGCGCCGCCCGTGCCAGACCGACTGCCTGTGCGGCAATACCAATACGACCACCTTCCAGATTGGCAAGCGCGATTTTTAAACCTTCACCTTCTTTACCCAGCATCAGGCTTTTATGAATACGCACATCTGTCAGGGCAATCTGGCAGGTATCCGAAGCATGTAAGCCAAGTTTTTCTTCAACCCGAATCACTTCATAACCCGCTGTCTCGCGTGGCACAAGGAAAGCACTGATGCCCTTTTTACCCGCACTTGGATCAGTCACGGCAAATACGATAATCACGCCCGCATTATCACCCGAGGTAATAAATTGCTTGGCGCCATTCAGAATGTAATCATCGCCATCTTTCACCGCGCGGGTTTTAATGGCTGCCGCATCTGAACCTGTATGCGGTTCAGTTAAGGCAAAAGCACCGATCATTTCACCCTGTGCCAATGGTTTTAAAAAGCGTTCTTTTTGCTCATCGGTACCAAATTTTAAAATCGGCACACACCCCACCGAGTTATGTACACTCATAATGGTTGAGGTCGCACCATCTGCCGCAGCGACTTCTTCAAGTGCCAACACATAGGCCAAATTACCTGTGTCAGAACCGCCCCATTGCTCAGGAATCAGCATGCCCATAAAACCGAGCTGCCCCATTTGTGCAAGCACATCTTTTGGAAATGTGCCATGTCGATCCCAATCACTGGCATTGGGTTTAATCTGTTCTTGGGCGAAACTTTTCGCCATATCACGTATTAAGACTTGTTCTTCGGTCAATTGCATCTTGTGTTCCTTACCCTGCCTTTGCTTGCTGTTTCGCAATTTCCTGATTACGTAATAAAAAGCGCTGAATCTTGCCACTTGGTGTTTTTGGAAGTTCGGTCACGAACTCGACTAGTCGTGGATAAGCATGTGCTGATAAGCGTTTTTTCACAAATTGGCTCAGCTCTTCCGCCAACTGTTCCAAAGGCTGAATACCCGCAGCCAAAATCACGAAAGCCTTCACTACTTCGGTACGGTCGGGATCTGGTACACCAATTACGGCTGCTTCAACCACAGCATCATGCTCCAGCAAAGCACTTTCCACATCAAAAGGCCCGATCCGATAACCCGATGTGGTGATTACGTCATCACTACGACCAACAAAGCTCATGCTGCCATCCGCATGTAACTCGGCGGTATCACCTGTGAGATAGTAGTGCCCAACAAAAGGGGATTTACGACTTTCTTTATAGCCACCAAACCACATCATCGGAGACTGGCTAATATCCACGGCTAGAATTCCAGGTGTGTCTGCTGGAAGCTCCTCGCCCTGCTCATTGACCACCGCAACGCGATAACCTGCACTCGCAAAACCTGCCGAACCTGCACGAATGTCATGACTTAAACCATGATGATTACACACCACCATGCCGACCTCAGTCTGTCCATAATGATCATAAATCGGGGCATCCAGAACCTGCTTAAACCAGCGAATCACTTCAGGATTCAACGGTTCGCCCGCACTGCTGACCACACGGAACTGGCCTTTTAACGGTGCCATCTGAGCAGGATCAGCCGCCATCATCATACGATAAGCCGTTGGTGCTCCCGCCAGATTGGTAATCTGATAATCCTTTACGATCTGACACAGGCTATCTGTACTAAAACCGCCTTCGTAGAACAAGGTGGCATGACCCAAGAATAGTGGCCCAGTAATGGCGTAATACAAACCATAAGCCCAACCTGGATCGGCAATATTCCAAAACGAATCTTCCTCTCTCAAACCAATGGCATCTTGCATATAACGCCCAAAAGCCAGCAAGGCTTTTAACGGCACTTCTAGCGGTTTGGCAGGCCCTGTGGTGCCCGAGGTAAACATGAGTAAAAAGGGATCTTGGATGCTTCGCATCACCAATTCACATTGATCAGGCTGCTGTTTGACTTCATCCCAAAAATTGAAATCACCTGACTTCAGCGGCGCACCTTGTGGATCAGCAACCGTGACAATCGCTGGACAATGTTCGATCTCATCCAGTTTGCTGCGGTTCGCCACATCGGTTACCACCAGCTTACTTTGTGCCAGTTGCAGACGATGCTCAATTGCCTTGGGCCCAAAGGCTGTAAATAAAGGCTGATATACGGCGCCAATACGCCAAGCCGCGAAAATCGTCACCAGCAGTTCAGGCGTTCTCGGCAATAGACCTGAAATACGGTCGCCTGCTTCCACACCTTGCGTCTTTAAAAAGTTGGCAAATTGACTCGACCATTGTTGTAACTGGCGAAAGGTATATTGTTCTTTGCGACCGTCTTTACCTTGCCAGTACAAGGCGATTTTGTCGCCTTGCGCATATCGATCGCAACATTCATAACAGGCATTCAGCGCATCCATTGAACCGGATAACATGTGTTTTGCAGTACTTTCCAGATCGAAAGCCTGTACCGTCTCTTTATAATTCAACATCTATTTTCCCTCAGTCTGGATTCATTGTTATTCATGACAGGGTTTAATTTCTGAATAAAAGCCATCCTTTGGCTTTAGTTTTTATGCCTCTGGCGGCAGGTATTGCTGAATAATGCTAGAAAAATCGAGATGCGCATTACCACGCATGCACATTTGCTGATAGAGCTGCTGCACCATCCCGCCCAACACCACAGGCTGCTTCACCTGCCCTGCGGCTTCAACTGCAAGACCCAAATCTTTCAGCATTAACTGTGTGGCAAAACCATCCTGATAGCCACGAGAGGCTGGGGCATTTTCACTGATATGTGGCCACGGGTTACAGACTTCCGAACTCCAGCAACGACCGCTTGAAGTGTTGATCACACCAGCCAACGCCTGCGGATCAATGCCAAGCTTGGCACCCAATGCCATTCCTTCAGCCACCGCAGCCATGGAAATCCCAAGAATCAGGTTATTGCAGATTTTGGCAATTTGACCTGCGCCCACATCACCACAATGCACCACGTTTTTGCCCATATGATTGAGTACAGGCTTCACTTCATCAAAGGTCTGATCATTGGCACCGACCATAAAGGTCAACGTACCCGCTTGTGCACCAATGGTGCCGCCTGAAACAGGCGCATCGCAAATATGAATATTTTTACTTTGGGCAATGGCAGCAATGTCTTTAATGGTTTGTGGGTCAATGGTACTGCTATCAATGCATAAGCTGCCTGCTTTCAGCACTTCCAGCACACCATCTTCGCCCAGATACACCTCTTTGACATGCTTTGCCGCAGGTAACATGCTAATTACCACATCGGCTTGTTTCGCTGCTGCTTGCGGGCTGTCACAAACCACACCACCCGCCTCGGCAAAGTGCTGAATTGCCACTTCGCTGAGGTCATAACCATATACTGTGAGTCCGGCTTTGAGCAGGTTTTGGGCCATTCTGCCGCCCATATTACCTAGACCGATAAAGGCGATATTCATCCGTGATCCCCTTAACGTAAACTAATGGTCGTGTTTACAGTGCCCACTTCGTGGCTGTCTTCAAACCAGCGACTGGTAATGGTTTTGGTTTGTGTATAGAACTGCACTGCCTGTTTGCCGTAAGGTCCCAAATCACCAAGTTTTGAACCACGGGAACCAGTAAAGCTAAAGAATGGTACAGGCACTGGAATCGGAATATTGATCCCGACCTGACCGATATCAATCAGGTTCTGGAAAGTACGCGCAATCGCGCCACTTTGCGTGAATAATCCTACGCCATTACCAAATGGATTGGCATTGATCAACGCAATCGCTTCTTCAAGCGTATCAACACAAATAATCGACAGTACTGGGCCAAAGATTTCCTCTTTATAAATGCGCATGTCGGTATTCACGCCACTAAAAATCGTCGCCCCGACAAAATTCCCTGCTTCATAGCCTTGTACCTGAACATCACGACCATCAAGTAACAGTTCTGCACCTTGCTCGACACCGCTATCAATTAAGTCCAACACCCGCGCTTTAGCACGTTTTGAAATGACTGGGCCGATATCGGTATTTGGCTCATGCCCTGCATTTACTTTTAAAGTCTTGGCTTTTTCAACCAATTCTGGAATCCAGTGCTTACTGTCACCAACCATGACCGCCACCGATAACGCCATACAGCGTTGCCCTGCTGCACCAAAAGCCGCACCCACCAAGGCATTCAGGGTTTGTTCCTTATTGGCATCTGGCATTACGGCAACATGGTTTTTGGCGCCCATCATCGACTGCACACGTTTGCCATGTTGTCCTGCAAGGTTATAGACATGTGTGCCGACCGCAGTCGAACCAACAAATGAAATCGCTTTAATATCAGTATGAGTACATAGGCGATCCACCACTTCTTTACCGCCATGCACAACATTGAGCACACCCGCTGGAATGCCTGCCTGAATCGCCAGTTCTACCAGCATCATGGTCGACAGCGGATCTTGTTCAGATGGTTTTAAAACAAAGGTATTGCCACAGACGATCGCCATCGGGAACATCCACAATGGAATCATGGCGGGGAAATTAAATGGAGTAATGCCCGCGCACACACCCAACGGCTGCTGCAAGGTATACGTATCAACACCACGCGCCACCCCTTCGACGTATTCTCCCATTTGCAAGGTGCCGACTGAACAAGCATGTTCAACCACCTCCAAACCGCGTTGAATATCACCTTCCGCATCCGCCAGCGTTTTACCTTGTTCGGCAGTCAGTACCTGTGCAATTTCTTTCATATTGGCACGAATCAGTTCTTGCAGTTTGAGCATGATACGCATACGTGCCTGAATCGGGGTTTGACGCCATGAAGCAAAAGCGTCTTGTGCAGCCTGGATCGCCGCATCAACTTCCTGAGCCGTTGCAAAGGGTACACGACCAATCACTTCCTGAGTCGCAGGGTTGACAATGTCTTGCCATTGCTGTGTTTCAGACTCGATAAAATTGCCGTTAATGAGTAATTTGGCGGTTTCCAACTGGATGTTCTGGATTGTATTCATAACCTCTCCATAGGTCGTATTTTTATTGTGTTAAATCATCGGAAATACACTTTGGTGGTATTTTCCTGATTGGGCTTTTATCTGAGACTAACAAAGAAAGCTTTGACCACCAATGGAAATTCATGCACGATTATTGTGCAAATATGCACAGGGAATACAATAACAATGAAAGTGGATTGGGATCATCTACAATTTTTTCTGGTTTTGGCAAGAACCAAGACGTTGACCAATGCAGCACGCGTGATTGGGGTCGAACATAGTACTGTCGCCAGACGCATTCAGGCTTTGGAACAGGCTTTAGGCACCCCTTTATTTAAACGTGAAGCAACGGGATATGAGCTTACCCTTGAAGGTATGGCGCTAGTCCCACGTGTTGAACAAATGGAACAGGCCTTTTTACAGATTGATAAACCTCATCAGCCCTTACAGGGACGTGTGCGAATTGGCACACCCGAAGGCTTTGGTACCGCATTTTTAGCCCGTTTGCTGGCGGAGTTTTCGATCCAATATCCATTGCTCACCATTGACCTGATTCCCGTACCTAAAATGATTAAGCTGTCGCATCGTGAAGCGGATATTGTGGTGTCGATTGAGCGGCCAACCTCAGGGCCTTATATTATTACGCGACTCTCTGATTATTGTTTAAAGATTTATGGCAGTCAGCACTATCTGGCACAAAACCCGCCAATTCGTGGGCTGGATGATTTAACCCAACATCGTTTCGTCAATTATATTGATGATCTGGTATATAGCCCTGAGCTGTATTGTCTGGAACGCTTACCCTTGAAGCTAACTGCCAACTTCCGGAGCAGCAGTATTCTGGCACAACAAATTGCAGTGAGTGCAGGCGCGGGACTGGCCATCTTGCCCAAGTTTCTGGCCGATGATAAACCTGAGCTTGAAGCCGTGTTACAACAGCAAGTGCGCTTTACCCATACCTTCTGGATGCTGACATTTGTTGATCTACAACATGATCCGCGCATTAAGCTGGTTTGGGATTATTTACGTAAACAGGCTGATCAATACCAACAGTTACTGGTGGATTAAACCCATTCAAGCAAAGCATAAAAAAGCCGATCTCTATAGATCGGCCTTTAATCAATTCGCTATGATTTATTGCACCAGTTCACGACCGAGTTTTTTCATTCTTGGCTTATACAGCAACTGATAGGTCACCGCCAACAAAATCACCCATAATGGACTGACATAGAGTGCTTTTAAAGTATCTGGTTCCAATGCCAAAATCACCAGTGCAAACAGCAAGAAGGCAATCACGACATAGGACATGAATACACCACCTGGCATTTTGAACTTCGATTGAGCATGCAATTCTGGGCGTAACTTACGGTAGCGGATATAGCACACCATAATCAGACTCCAGACACTGATGAACAGGATCACACAAAGCGAACTTGCCAAAGTAAAGGCTTCAAGGGTATTCGGTACAAAGTATTGCAGTACTGCACCACCCATAATAAACACACATGAAAAGATCAAACCATTAGCAGGTACAGCACTTTTTGATAATCGCCCAAATGCATTCGGTGCCTGACCATCTTTAGATAGACCAAACAACATACGGCTGGTCGAGAATACCCCACTGTTCATGGAAGACATGACCGAAGATAGCACCACCAAATTCATGATAATGGCCGAGGTCACAATCCCTGCATTCATGAACAATTCCACAAATGGACTCTTGTCCGCACGAATAATATTCCATGGCGTGACCGACATCACTACCAGTAAAGCCAGTACATAAAACAGAATAATACGGATCGGAATCGCATTAATCGCTTTTGGCAAGTTCTTATGCGGATCTTTGGTTTCAGCGGCGGTCGTTCCAATCAGCTCTACCCCGACAAAGGCAAAGACTGCGATCTGGAAACCCGCCAAGAAACCATCCAGTCCTTTAGGGAACATCCCGCCATGAGACCAGACATTACTGAGCGATGCGACCGTCCCATGCGGAGCCTGAAAATGGCTAAAGATCATATAGCCGCCAACGCCAATTAAACCGAGGATCGCCAGAATCTTGATCAAGGCAAACCAGAATTCAACTTCACCAAACAAACGTACCGTCAGCAGGTTTAAAAACAGGACAAACAGGACACAGCCTGCACTGATCGCGGCCTGCCCGATCGGGGTAAACATGGTGCCTTCGGGCAGCCAGAAAGTTAAATAATTGATCACGGCGGCAAGATCGGCAATCCCGACCAGTACCCAGCCCAACCAGTAAGTCCAACCCAGATAATAACCAGCCCATGGCCCAATCAGGTCATGAGCCATGTCCACAAAAGATTTATAGTGTAAATTTGCCAGCAGCAACTCGCCGAGTGCACGCATCAAAAAGAAAAACATCCCGCCGATAATCATGTAGATAAACAGAATCGATGGGCCTGCAAGTGAAATGGTTTTTCCTGAGCCCATGAACAGGCCCGTACCGATGGCACCACCAATTGCAATCAGTTGCAAATGGCGATTAGAGAGTTTGCGCTGCAAGTCATGGGGCGACTGTTCGCCTTCTGACTGTTGATGTGTAACCGTCATAACAAAAGTTCCTTTTTACGATTCCCTCATGAGCCAACCTGTTATTGTTGTGCTATTGCTAGCCGTCCATTCCTGCGGGCTGACTCATTTTTAATTGCAAGAAAATACGTATCTCACTACGTTTTATCTACTGCAAATACGTTACTTTTCTTCTTTTTTTATATTTTTTAAGCAAAAATAAAGCGGATCGCTTTATTTTTGTGCTGCAACAACCGCAATTTCGATCAACCACTTTGGATTCACCAGATCCGCCTGAATGGTCGCGCGTGAAGGCGCAACATGACCTTTTAACCAGTCAATCCAGATGGTGTTGACCACAGGGAAATCTGAAAGATCTTTTAAAAACAGTTGCGCAGATAGCAAGCGAGATTTATCTGTCCCTGCTGAAGCAAGTAACTGTTCGATCGTTGCAAGGATTTCACGGGTTTGTCCTTCAATATCCAGATCCGCATTTTTAGGCACCTGACCAGACAAATACACCACCTTATTGAATACGGTTACAGCACTCATCACTTCATTGGTATTGATCTTTTGAATATCTGAATTTGACATGATTATTTCCTTATTCCTGATTGATAAAATTGACACGTGCCGTCACGCCGCACATCAGTTCATAACCGATCGTGCCTGAGGTCGCTGCGACATCGTCAATAGGTAAAATTGTTCCTGTGCTGGATTGGCCCCATAGCACTACTTCACTGCCCACTTGCGCATCATTGATCGGGGTCAAGTCCACCGCCAACATATCCATGCTGACACGACCAATGGTTCGGGTTCGAATTCCATTGACCAGTACTGGCGTACCTGTTGCTGAAATGCGTTGGTAACCATCAGCATAACCACACGCCACAATACCGATCCTGATTGGTTGTTCGGCCACATAGCTGGAACCATAACCGACACTTTCATTGGCATTGAGCTGCTGTACAGCAATGATTTCGCTGCGCAAGCTCATGGTCGGTGCAAGGCCCCAGTCCTGAATGCTGTGTTTGGGGTAATCGGGAGAACTGCCGTACAGCATGATGCCGCCACGCACGTAATCCGATTGCAATTGATTCTGATATCTTAAGATTGCAGCACTATTACTGACCGACCTTTCGCCCGGTAAATCCTGAATCGTGGCTTCAAATTCGCTGAGTTGATAGTCAATGCCCTTCTGGCCAAAACGCTCCCCATCCGCATCAGAGAAATGCATCATATGGGTAATACTGGCAATTTTTTCTGATTGGCTAAGTTGCTGCCAGATCTCACGATATTGCTGTGGCTTGAAACCTAAACGATTCATGCCACTGTTCATTTTCAGGAAAATATCAAACTGTGCTGGATACGGATGGTGCTGCAACCAGACCATTTGCTGCTCGCTATGCACCGTAAAACTTAGTTGGTACTGCGCACAATCAAACAGGTCTTGGGGAGAGAAAATTCCTTCAAGCAATAAAATCGGGCCTGTCCAGCCTAAAGCGCGCAAACGTTTTGCTTCCTCGATATCGAGTAAAGCAAAACCATCGGCACTTTTAAAAGATTCATAGACCCGTTCAATCCCATGCCCATACGCATTGGCTTTGACCACAGCAAAGACTTTGCTGTCGGGTACAGACTGCCTGACCACTGCCAGATTCTGGCGTAAGGCTTGGGCATGGATCACCGCAGTAATCGGACGAGGCATACTAAACTTCCTTGTAAACCATATTTATGCGGCGTGTGAATAACGCTGAATAGATAAACCATCTGTACTGATATCTGGACGATGATTCATCACCAAATCACTGATCAACTTGCCAGAACCACATGCCATGGTCCAACCTAACGTACCGTGACCGGTATTCAGGAACAGATTCTTATATTTTGTTGCACCAATAATCGGGGTACTGTCTGGGGTCATCGGACGTAAGCCGGTCCAGAATGATGCCTGAGTCAAGTCGCCACCTGGGAACAAGTCCTGAGTCACCATTTCCAGCGTCGCACGACGATCTTCTTTCAGACCTAGGTTAAAACCACTCAGTTCTGCCATACCACCGACACGGATACGCTGGTCAAAACGGGTTAAGGCAACTTTATAGGTTTCATCCAGTACCGTTGATTGTGGTGCAAATTTTGGTTCTACAATTGGAATAGTCAGTGAATAACCTTTCACTGGATAAACAGGCAAATTCAGCTCAAGCGGCTTGAGGAAATCACGTGAATAACTACCAAATGCCAAGACATAGCGATCGGCTGTCAGGACTTCACCATTGACCACAACACCTTTGATCTGATCGCCTTCAACAACCAGATTCTCGACATTTTGATCGAATTTGAAGTCCACGCCCAAGTCTTGCGCCAATTTTGCTAAAGCATTGGTAAAGAGGTAACAATCGCCTGTTTCATCATTCGGCAAATGTAAACCACCCACCAGTTTATCGGTAAAGGCTAAAGCGGGTTCGACAGCACCCAATTCTTGAGCATTCAACAAATCAAAATCAACGCCACACTCTTTGAGTACTTCAATATCACGCTGCACCGCTTCAAGTTGTGCTTCGCTACGGAACACCTGTAGCGTACCCTTGGCACGGTTTTCATAGTTGATGCCTGTTTTCGCTCTTAAGTCACGTAAGCAGTCACGGCTGTATTCTGCAACACGCATCATACGTTCTTTATTCACCGCATAGCTTTGTGGATTACAGTTTTTCAGCATCTGTGCCATCCACTGCAACTGCCACATGCTGCCATCAATATTAATGGCTAACGGTGCATGATGCTGGAACATCCACTTAACGGCTTTAAAAGGAATACCGGGAGCAGCCCACGGCGTTGAATATCCTGGGGAGATTTGGCCTGCGTTACCAAAGCTGGTTTCTTTCGCAGGTCCTGATTGACGGTCAAGCACCGTCACTTGCGCACCTTGTTGTGCAAGATAATAGGCACTTGCCACACCAATGACGCCACTTCCTAAAACGATTACGCGCATTGTCGTTCCCTCACGCACACACTAGTTTATTTAACTAGTATATTTTTGGATCAATAGTTTTTTTCACTGATTTTATGGGTATAATCTAGGTAATTTGATGTTTTCGTCACGGAAAAATTAAAATAAAAGGGAATATATGATGCGTAAATTAGACCGTATTGATCGCCTGATTTTAGATATTTTGCAACGTGAAGGACGTATTGCGATTAGTGAACTGGCTTCACGGGTCAACTTATCGACCACGCCTTGTTCAGAACGGGTCAAGCGCTTAGAACGTGAAGGCATCATCATGGGCTACTACGCCCGACTTAATCCTGAATATGTCGATCGTAACCTATTAGTGTTTTTGGAAATTAAACTGTCAGCAAAATCAGGCGATGTATTTGATCAGGTCGCACGTGATTTGGTGGATATCCCAGAAGTATTGGAATGCCATCTGATTTCAGGGGAGTTTGATTATCTAGTGAAGGCGCGTCTCAAAGAAATGAGTGCCTACCGTCGTCTCCTAGGGGATTTACTGAAAAAACTGCCAGCCTCTGCTTCATCGCATAGCTATGTGGTGATGGAAGAAGTGAAAGAATCTTTGTATCTGGATATGGGTGTGTAGCATCCAACCATAAGCAATAAAAAAGCCCTTTTCAGGGCTTTTATTCAAACAGCTGTAAGACTACTCATCTTCTTCATCGTAAATATAGCTCATACAGCCCCAGCCATCATATTCACCATTAAACTCCTGAGCGATACGGGTCATCCATTCTTCCAGATCCGCAATATCTTCGTATTCCAGCGTCATGTTAACGTGAATATTCAGAACCCACAGATCAGAACCGTCCGAGTGCTGTTCTTCCTGAAACAGGGAAATTTTCTGTTCTTGATGCAAAAGGTGTAAAGCACATTTTTCAATTTGCTCCTGCTTCTCAAAAACAATCGAAAATTCAACTTCATGTGGTTCATTCAGGTCATTGCCATCTTCAACCATTTGCCACAGTACGTTGCCGTTATCATTATCTGGAAATTTGTCATAGTCACGTGTCATATGCATATCCTTTGTTGTGTTTTGGAGTTGATATTTGGCTATAGGTTAACCGATTTTTATTTCAATTTTTATACGTGTTAATAGGAATATTGTAGTCAAAAAACGATCAATCTAAAATATCGTGGCTTACTGTATTTCAATACAGTCTAAGCGTAACACCACCTGATCCAGACAACGAATCCCATTTTCATAAATTGGTGCTGGATAATCTCTAAACACATCACGTTCTATATGCGACATACGAAAGCCACATTTTTGATAAAGTGCCAACTGATCCAGACTGGAGTTGCCCGTCTTGACCCATAAAGTATGGATATGCATCTGTTTGGCATACTCTATTGCATGTTGAATCAATCTTTTAGCCAAGCCCTGCCCTTGATGATTTTCGGCCACAGTCAGATTTTTAATTTCAGCTTGATCATTCGTTTTGAATAAACATAACTGAGCAATGATCTGTGCCTGCTCATCCAGCATCAGGAATAGATTCGATTGAAACAGATAACTTGAAACTTGCGCCCAATCTGGATCAGCTTCGAGCAGCAAAGTCTTGAGTTGTGCTTGTTGCGCAGGCAGCAAGGTCTGCCAGAGCACCTGTTGAATCGAATACATCAGCCTGCCTATTTATTGTTGTCTTTTAAAATTTTACCTCAGAATGAATTTCAATTTCATGCAACTTAAGTGGATGCTGAAATGCCAGATAGGCAGCATGTAGTGCCATGCGTTTTAAATGAAACTTGGCAGGCTCAGGATGATAGAGTCTATCGCCCATGATCGGATGACCAATGTGCATCATATGCACTCGCAGTTGATGTGAACGACCTGTCACTGGCTCCAAACGAACACGGCTTTGATCAGTTGTCGCATCATACTGGATGCGTTGAAATAAGGTTTTGGCTTGCTTGCCCAGCTCAAAATGAACGATCTGACGTGGACGGTTTTCCCAATCGGTAATTAGCGGAACGTCAACACTCCCCTCGGCCTGAATTTCACCTTGTACCAGTGCTTCATAGTATTTTTTGACGGTTCGAGCCTGAAACATTTTACTGACCGCCACTTCTGCTTCTCGATGCTTGGCAAACATCAACAGCCCAGAGGTCGCCATATCCAGACGATGCGTCACTTTGGCAGCTGGATGCTGTTCTAAAACCCGTAAATAGGCACTGTCTTGATGCTCGGGTAAACGCCCCATGACTGACAATAGTCCCGCAGGCTTATTCACCACAATCAAGTCCTCATCTTCATAAATGATTTCTAAAGCGTGTTGCGGAGGAGCATAAATAAAGTTGTCGTTTAAAGGCATAAGAAAATAAGCAGGCAGACAAAGGGACAAAATGAGCAGCGATTATAGTGCTGCAAAACAGTTTCGCAACAGGCTTATTTTATAGGCAAGGCGGTTGAGGAATTAAGAATGGGCTTTAATGCCTTTGCTTAAGTTATCTTTATATTTCTCTTCCAGAATGGCAATGTCCCGATTTAAAAAGGCAATCAGGTAGTCTTTTGCCCGCGCCAGACTCAACTGTTTAAATGCAATGGTATCTTTGGTTTTACGAGTCACCAATCCAAAGACATCTTTTTTAGGGACAATCACCACAAGATCACTATCCAGCTTAAATTCCAGTTGTTGTGATTTGGCATAAGCGTCCAGCGTAATTGCAAGGGTTTGATCGGTATCAAGATCGGTCACGATAAAACTGGTATCGGCACCATTGAGCTGTAACTGACGAACCAGTTGCTGACGCCAGCTCATCTCTTCAAATTTGCTTAAAATCGTGGTCAGGTCAAATGTCCCTAGCGCATCAATTTCATTGCGATTCATCTGATGTGGATAGCGAATTTTAAGTTCAAACTGATTCATTATTGTATTGACCTGTTCCTGTGATCATGTTTTGATTTTTAGGTATAGAAAAATTATATCATTTTGTTTTTTAATATAAAAATATCGATTTATCTTCATATTGGCAGGATTACAGGATGGAGGTCACATTCGTTTTTGATTTTATTGATGCAGTTTTTATTATTTAGCGCTAATTATTATTTTCTATTTGGTTAAATTTTTTAGGGTATCAAGGGAAAACAGAGGTTGTTTACTTCAACACCTATGACTTTGTAAGCCATAACCTTTGCCTATAAACTTTTGATCTATAGCGTCCTAAGCCGAATCGAGACCTTTTGGGTACGTACACACTTGCTTTGTAAGCATCGGTGCATGCTACTCTTTTCGATCCCTTTCACACCCTTGAGACATAGTTTAGGCAGATCACGGTGGGATTGTTTTCCTAAAAATTGCTATTTTTAACGCTCAATGAAATAAATTTGCATACTAAAAGATAAATATTGAAATATTTCCCACTTCCAGTAAAAAACTACGATTTATATTTCGATAAATTCAAATTTACATGTGTATTTTTTCAAATAAGACTTCTAATTTAGGCCCAAATCACCATTATCGCGGCGACAATGACCAGCCACAGACCCAAATGATCAGTTTTGGCGAGCTTTTCTTTAAAGAAAAAGGCCGAAATCAATAGACTGAATAGAATTTCCACCTGCCCTAATGTTTTGACAATCGCCACGGTTTGCATACTCATCGCACTAAACCAGCCGACTGAAGCCAGAAAACTACAGATACTCACTCTCAAGGTCAGCCCGACACGCTGCCACATTTTATACAGCGTCGGTCGACTAAAAAATCCGAGATAGATCAGTAATACGATGCATTGAAAACTGATCAGACTGCACAGCACCCAAGCGGCACGATGTAGAAATGGCAACATGCTCAGCTCTAAACTGGCTTCACGAACCAATAAAGAGGTGATGGCAAAGCACAGCCCACTACCCAATCCAATCATCAAGGTTTTTAAGGACAAATCAGATTGTTGCTTACCTTTACTAAGTAAAAATACCGCCAGTGCCCCAATCACGACCCCGACCCAGCCCCATGTGCTGAGATGTTCTTGCAAGAACAGCACACCGACCAAGGCGGCCAAGATCGCTTCACTTTTGGCGAGTCCCACGCCAATCGCATAGTTCTTTTGTTGAAACAGTTTCACCATCAATGCAGTGGCATAGATCTGGCTAATGCCAGCAATGACTATATAGAACCAAAATTTATCGGAAAAATGCACGGATGCGGTGACGGGCTGATGCAGATAAAGAAAGGCCAAATAACTAAAGGCAAAAATGGGTGAAAAGATAAATCGTGCCAGCGTGGTGCCATAGACATCCACGGTGGTGCTGAGTTGTTTTTGAAATGCATTGCGCCAAGCCTGCATGAATGCAGCCATCAGGGTAAATAGAATCCAAGTGATCATCATAAGCTTGAACGCAATATCAAAAGTGAAGCTAATTTACGCTGTTCTGACTGGTTTTTCGATAGTCACCAGTGCTTAAAAACTTAAATCATCAAAGTCTTTCACTTTGGATAGATAGATCGGTGCCTGATTGATTTTGCTCCATGTTTCTTTAAACCTTGGATCCGCTTCTTCATCTTCACTCATATTTTTCCGTATCACTTTTTTGCCTGTTAAAAAGTTAATACTGGTTTGGCTTTGAATGAGAGGGCCATGATTGCTTGAATCATCATAGCCAATCAGACGCAGGTCACTACCATCTAAGCGAAATAGATAACGCCAATAGCCATAACGTCCATGCGAATAATAGACACTCAATAGATTATTTTTAATTTCCATCCATAACTCAGGTGGGAAATAGACGCCACCATCTTCATTTTCTGAGCTAAAACAACTGAGGTTACTGACAATAGCTTTGTATTTGCCTTTTTCATTCAGCAATACAATTACACCACGGCGGTTGCGGTCTAAATGTCCACGATATTCATCATGCACAAAGGCTTTGGGATCAGTGGCTTTGACGATCAGCACCACATCCTTCAAACCATCTTTATTGAGGTCGCCTTCAATGGCTTGAAAGAGTTGATATTTCGTAGGGACATAGGCTTTATAGGTGACTTTATCTTTACGTAGTTTCAGTTCTTCTGCTGTTGGTTGTTCTTGAGCAAAAGCTATTTGCGGCAGTATAGATAGGCTTGAACAAGCCAAGATGAGTGCAATGCATTGTATTTTTATCATCATTTTTAATTCTTCATTCAGGCTGTTATTGCTGTTATGACATTTATATAGAATGGCTGAGTTTCTCTTGTTTTTTCGAACGAATCCAGCGTACTGTGACGATCACTAAAATAATCACCAAAACCGTAATCACCACAGGCATGATAAAAGCCAGGATCGACAATAAGATCGAGCCAATCAGTTCACCTGTAGCAACCACAAAATTACCCAGTCCACCCGTGGTTGCTGTCGAGACCCCTCTTGCCGCTACGGTACTCATTTGCACCACGCCTGCGGTCCCACCACCGACTATCAGTGCCGCTGCCCAAGTCGCAAACTGAGACATTTCTCCACTACTGACCGCCATCGTGGTCAGCGTACCTGCCACCACAGCCGCAGGTGTGGCAATGGTATCTAATAAGTTATCTACCCACGGGACATAATAAGCTGCAATTTCACAGATTGTGGCAAAACCCAGCGCCATACACACCGATGGAAGTGCCAGCCATTCAAAGCCTTGAGCAGGTTGATACCATCCCATGAGGGTGGCAATACTCATCGCCAATAGCGGAACAAAGACACGAAAGCCACAGGCTGCGCTGAGTCCCACGCCAATACAGAGTCCTAAAATTGTTTCCATCACGGATTACCTTTCTATGCCTATGACAGGTCTTGTTATTTACATCTTATTTTTAAGGTAACAAAAAGCCCTATCAAGGGATAGGGCTTTTATTCAAACAGTGGGTAACTGTTTGGTATTTTGCGGCTTAGGCATTCTTACTGTTGAATTGATTGCCAAGGCATTTGGTACACGGAGGTAAACGATCAGTACCAATTTCTAAATAGGTGCGGTGTCCGCATTGAACACAAAAATAGAAGCCTGTTCCAGGTTTTTCGCCAGCAGTTACCATCTTTGCTCTCCATAGATTTTAGAAATGGTACATATACTATAGCGTGATAGTTTTGATTATTTATTGACCTTTCCGACGGGTGGTGATGGCGGAAAGGTGAAAATTTAAATTTGTACGTTTTTGCCTACATTGTTTTAAGGATTTTGCGGATTGGAGGCCTTCTTCTTTTTTCCTATGATGAAGTCATACAGGAACAGGATGTTCCAGAACACAAAACAACAATTAGACGTTCACGCATCAGGATCGTGAGATACGACAGGAGTCATATCTAACTACCAAATACGAAAAAGCCCAACAGGATGTTGGGCTTTTTTTATTGGAATGATCTTTTAATAAGTCATATTGTTATCATTTTTTTATAATGATTCTCATACCCAGCCACTTTAAAAAGTTCTGCAAAAGCATCCCGAAAATCTTGATAGTTAAACTCTTTAAAGTCAAAAATATTTTGTCCTAAAGAGTGTGATTCTCGATTTATATATCTATAAAACGCTTGGAATCTATTAGCTTTTAAAGACTCTTGTAAGAAAAAATTATTCAAATCTCTTTTTTCAACAAAATTAAAAAAATATTCAATTATATTTCTCATGCAATTCGCAATCAGGGCTGCTGGTTGCTGGCTATCCTTTATAATAAACCAATAAGCTTGATAATCATTTTGAATTTCTTCATATCTCATAGGAATAAAATTACTTCCTGTTTCATTCTTTACTAATCTGAACAAACTCTGATTTTCCTTCCTAACCTCATGATTAGTCTCAGTAACTTCATAGAAGAAATATAAACTATGAGTTAAAATAAAAACTTGTTCATATTTATAGTTCCATGTAGTTTCCTTGCAAGAAGTTTCAGGATTCACTCTAGTACCTTTCTTTCCGAAAAATTCATTTTTAATTAATCTTCCAACATTGAAGACATATATATGAGACAAACTAGAAATTGGATCATCGATAACAATGATTTTCTTTGTGCTTGTTTCTGTTACTTCCTTCTTCCCTCTACACAATTCAAGAAAATAAAGAAAACTAATAATCATTTTTTCGCCTTCACTCAAAGAGTGAAAAATTTTATCCTCTTTGTCTCCCCTTACTATTTTATAGAAATTATCAGAATATTTTTTGATCTCAAAATCATTAATTCCTAAATCAATTAAACCATTTTTTATATTTTCAATTGCTTTATCAATATTTACTGTCCTTTTTTGTTGTTCAGAAATAATTGTTTTTTGTATATCAATTTTTATTGAATTTTGTCTTACATTCTCTTCTATTTGATCTATTTTTGTTTGCGATATTATTTTTTTAGTCTTAAATGAACTAATAGTTAGATCATACTCCCAACACATTATTTCCCAAAAAGATTTTCTTATACTTGCTCTTACTACTTCTTTTTGGTCAATATTTTTATTATGTTCACTTACAAGTAAATTAATCCACAGAATAACTTTATTTAATTCTTCAAGAGCTTCCACAGAACTTTTCAAAGAAACTGAAATACTTGGATTCTTGATTTTATCTTCAATAATCTTATGATTATTTTCAATAATTTTTATAAATTCATGATATCTAATCTCGAAATCTTTGCTATATACTTCAAACTTTGGATGTGATTCAAAAGTAGATTTATTAGGGATAGATTGAATTTCTTGTGAATAAGTTTTAAATAAATAATTCAAAGCTACTATATCCGCTTCATAAGAAGCATCAAAATAACTTTTTATATTTTCTATCAAAATATTTGAGATCGTCTTTTCTTGACAAAATGGACAATTCAGATTTTCATTCAAGTTATCTTGAGGTATATATTTTAATCCTGCCTTTACCCAGTCAGAGTTACCAAGCATCTTAATGAGTTGTGAAACGGTACTATTTTCATTACCTACGATATGTTTACTAAACAAAGATTCAATCTCTATATTTTGAGATGAAAAATTAATTTTAGGTAAGCTTAGATACTTTTGCGGGTTATCACCTGAAATAGATTGAAAATCATTTTTTAAATCATCAATACTTTTTTGAGGTTTTATAGTTGGTTTACTTAAACCTAAAATATAATTAAATAAACTATCTTTTGAACCTTTGTAGCCGTCTAATCAGAATTCAAGAACCCTGTCACCACCACTATAATCATTTTTTATTTTCCAAACTGTTTCTTTTGCAGCATTTTGCTCTTGAACTATTATTCTTTTCTCATCCTCAAGTTCACTTTTTTGTTTTTCTACTTCATCTTTAAGTTTTTGAATTTCTTTCAAAGCATTAGAAATCTTAGTTTCAGCCTCTTTATTCTCTTTTGAAAGAGTAAAAATCCCTTTTAAATTTTCAACTTCAAAAAAGTTTTCTTGAATAAAATTTTGATTATATACAAGAACTTCATGATCATCTTCCAAACCATCTATCGAACAATATTTATATTTCGGATCTACCATTTGATGAAAAAAATTTGAAAAAGTACTTTTACCTGTACCATTTAAACCATAAATAAGATTTATCTTTTTATCAGTTTCTAAAGTAGCATTACTTTTATAGCTTGCAACATTTTTAAGATTTATTAATCTAATCATTGTTTATCCATTTACAATAAAAAACCCCATCATTAAAATAGGGCTTTTATTAAACAGAATCAATTACTTTTAGCTAAAGTATTAAGCCACTTGACCTTCTAAAAAGTCTTGTGCAAAACGCTGTAATACCCCACCCGCTTCATATACAGACACTTCTTCTTCTGTATCTAAGCGACAGGTTACAGGCACTTCAACAATCTCTTCTTTACCATCTGCTGTGGCACGCTCAATCACCAAAGTTAATGTCGAACGCGGTGCAATGTTACCAATCACACTATACAGCTCAGTACCATCTAGCTTTAAGGTCTTACGGTTTACACCAGCTTTAAACTCAAGCGGTAAAACGCCCATACCGACCAAGTTGGTACGGTGAATACGCTCAAAACCTTCAGCCACAATCGCTTCAACACCTGCAAGACGCACACCTTTCGCCGCCCAGTCACGGCTTGAACCCTGACCATAATCCGCACCCGCCACAATGATCAACGGTTGCTTACGGTTCATGTAGGTTTCAATCGCTTCCCACATACGCATCACTTCGCCTTCTGGCTCAACACGCGCTTTTGAACCTTGCTTAATGGTGCCGTCTGAACGAACCACCATTTCATTAAACAGTTTCGGATTCGCAAAGGTTGCTCGCTGTGCCGTTAAATGGTCACCACGATGGGTTGCGTATGAGTTGAAGTCTTCTTCAGGTACGCCCATTTTATGTAGGTATTCCCCCGCAGCCGAGTCCATCAAAATCGCATTCGATGGTGACAAGTGATCGGTGGTGATGTTGTCACCCAAAATTGCCAACGGACGCATATTGGCTAAAGTACGTGGTGCAGCCAACGCCCCTTCCCAATAGGGTGGACGGCGGATGTAAGTACTTTGCGGACGCCAGTCATATAACGGACTTTCAGCTTGTTCAAATTCGCCCAAGTCAAACATTGGAATGTAGACTTTACGGAATTGTTCAGGCTTCACCGCCTCTTTCACAAGTGCATCAATTTCAGCATCTGAAGGCCAGATATCTTTCAGGTAAATTGGATTACCTTCTTTGTCTGTACCCAGCGCATCTTTTTCGATATCAAAACGAATGGTTCCTGCAATTGCATAAGCCACCACAAGTGGCGGAGATGCCAAGAATGCCTGTTTTGCGTATGGATGGATACGACCATCGAAGTTACGGTTACCCGAAAGTACCGCAGTGGCGTATAAGTCACGATCAATGATTTCTTGTTGAATCACTGGGTCAAGTGCGCCTGACATGCCGTTACAAGTGGTACATGCATAAGCCACGATACCAAAACCAAGTTTCTCAAGGTCTTTAAGTACGCCCGCTTCTTCAAGATACAGTGCAGCCGCTTTTGAACCTGGTGCAAATGATGATTTCACCCAAGGCTTACGCACTAAACCTAGCTCATTGGCCTTACGTGCCAACAGACCTGCGGCAACAGTGTTACGTGGGTTTGAAGTATTGGTACATGAGGTAATGGCAGCAATGATAATCGCGCCATCTGGCATTAAACCATCGGTACGATTCTCAACTACACCAGCAATACCTTTCTCTTTCAAGTCAGCCGTAGAAACACGTGCATGCGGATTTGATGGGCCTGCAATGTTACGAGTCACCGTTGAAAGGTCAAAACGAAGTACACGTGGGTACTCAGCTTTGGTCATATCAGATGCCCAAAGACCAATTTCTTTGGCATATTGTTCAACCAAAGCCACTTGCTCATCTTCACGGCCTGTCAGACGTAAATAGTCGATGGTGTTCTGGTCGATATAGAACATTGCCGCAGTTGCGCCATATTCAGGTGTCATGTTCGAAATGGTTGCACGGTCGCCCACAGACATGCTGTCAGCACCTTCACCGAAGAACTCTAAATAAGCACCGACGACACGCTCTTTACGCAGGAACTCGGTCAATGCCAACACGATATCGGTTGCAGTAATACCTGCTTGACGTTGACCAACAAATTCAACCCCAATGATGTCTGGAAGACGCATCCAAGACGCGCGACCGAGCATTACATTTTCAGCTTCTAAGCCACCGACACCGACCGAAATCACGCCAAGCGCATCGGTATGTGGCGTATGTGAATCTGTACCGACACAGGTATCTGGGAATGCCAAGCCATCACGGTTTTGGATCACTGGAGACATTTTCTCCAAGTTGATCTGATGCATGATGCCGTTGCCCGCAGGAATCACGTCGACATTTTTAAAAGCGGTTTTGGTCCACTCAATAAAATGGAAACGGTCTTCATTACGACGGTCTTCCACTGCACGGTTTTTCTCAAACGCATCTGGGTCAAAACCACCGTATTCCACTGCCAAAGAGTGATCGACGATCAACTGGGTTGGCACCACAGGATTCACTTTGGAAGGTTCGCCGCCTTTATCTGCAATCGCATCACGCAAACCAGCAAGATCCACGAGTGCGGTTTGACCCAAGATGTCGTGACAGACTACACGCGCTGGATACCAAGGAAAATCAGTATCTTGACGACGTTCGATCAATTGCTTTAAGTATTCTGTTAAATTTTCTGCATCAGCTTTACGCACCAGCTGTTCAGCCAACACTTTCGATGTGTACGGCAGAGTTGCATATGCGCCTGGTTGAATATCTTCAACGGCTTGACGCACGTCATAGTATTCGAGCTGGGTACCCGCCAGCGGTTTACGATATTTTGTGTTCATTAACCACGCTCCGCCAATGGTTTAAATTCAAGATTTTCAGGGCCAGTATAGTTGGCACTTGGACGAATGATTTTGCCGTCCTGACGTTGTTCAATCACGTGCGCAGACCAGCCCGCAGTACGAGCAATCACGAATAATGGCGTAAACATTGCCGTTGGCACACCCATCAAGTGATAGCTCACCGCACTAAACCAGTCGAGGTTCGGGAACATATTTTTCACTTCTTTCATCACAGCTTCTAGGCGCTCAGCAATCAAGTACATCTTGGTGTTGTCTTGTGCTTGCGCCAAGTCGTGTGCCACTTTCTTGATGACTTCGTTACGTGGATCAGAAACGGTATAGACTGGGTGACCAAAACCAATCACCACTTCTTTTTTCTCAACACGGCTACGGATGTCTGCTTCTGCTTCGTCTGCATTGTCATAACGCTGTTGAATCACAAACGCAACTTCGTTCGCGCCACCATGTTTAGGGCCACGTAACGCACCGATACCGCCTGTAATAGCCGAGTACATATCAGAACCTGTCCCTGCCACCACACGTGAAGTAAAGGTAGATGCGTTAAACTCATGCTCTGCATACAGAATCAATGAGGTGTGCATGGCTTGAATCCATTCTTCCGATGGCGCTTCGCCATGCAGTAAATGCAAGAAATGCGCAGCAATCGAGTCATCATTGGTTTCAACTTCAATGCGACGACCGTTGTTGCTGAAGTGATACCAGTACAACAACATTGAGCCTAAGCTTGCCATCAATTTATCCGCAATATCTTTTGCGCCTGCTTCGTTATGGTCTTCATGTTCTGGTGTTAAGCAACCGAGCACAGATACACCCGTACGCATCACATCCATTGGATGTGCAGACGGCGGCAGTTGCTCAAGTGCTGTTTTCAATGCTGCTGGTAAGCCACGGAGTGCTTTTAATTTTGCTTTATAGGCTTTGAGTTCTGCTTTGTTTGGAAGTTTGCCGTGCACCAGCAAGTGTGCCACTTCTTCAAATTGGCTGCCGACAGCAAGATCGAGAATGTCATAGCCACGGTAGTGTAAGTCGTTGCCGCTGCGGCCTACGGTACAGAGTGCAGTGTTGCCTGCAACTTGTCCGCTGAGTGCAACTGATTTTTTTGGTTTGAAGCCTGTTGTTGTTTCATTACTGCTCATAAGATTGTCCTTTTTATATCCTTAGGTGAATTTCGTAGCGGTGTCTTACCGAACTCTCATCTTATTTGAGGATAAGCCTTCGGCTGGACTTACTTTTGATGGATCAAAAGTAAGCAAAAATCCTTTGTTGGCCTGACGGTACTTCCCTGCTACCGCAGCCCAACGTGGCAGCATCCATGCCGCCTTCACGATCATTAATGCTTTCATAAAAGAAAGTCTTAAATTCGTGAAACCCCTCTCCCTCTGGGGGAGGTTAGGAGGGGGTAAAATTATTTATTCTTCGCAAAAGTTCCATCAAGATATTGTTCAAACGCGTGGTAGTTAATGCGTTCATACAATTCTTGGCGGGTTTGCATGGTATCGACCACATTCTTTTGCGTGCCTTCTTTACGCAATGTCTCATAAACATTTTCTGCGGCCTTGTTCATGGCACGGAATGCAGAAAGTGGATAGAGCGCGATGCTGACATCGGCAGAAGCCAATTCTTCAGTGGTAAATAATGGCGTAGAACCAAACTCAGTGATATTGGCTAAAACAGGCACTTTGGTCGCATTTGCAAATTGCTTATACATCGCCAATTCAGTAATTGCTTCTGGGAACAGCATGTCTGCACCTGCTTCAATATAAGCACCCGCACGGTCAATCGCAGCCTGTAAGCCTTCAACCGCAAGCGCATCAGTACGTGCCATGATCACAAAGCTGTCATCGGTACGTGCATCAACTGCGGCCTTGATACGGTCGACCATTTCTTGCTGGGTCACGATGGCTTTATTTGGGCGGTGACCACAACGTTTAGCGCCAACCTGATCTTCGATATGCATCGCAGCAGCACCGAACTTAATCATCGACTTGGTGGTACGTGCGATATTAAACGCAGATGCCCCAAAACCTGTATCCACATCGACCAACAATGGCAGATCACACACATCGGTAATACGGCGTACATCGGTCAATACATCATCAAGGTTACTGATACCCAAATCAGGTAAACCCAAAGAACCTGCCGCAACACCACCACCAGACAAGTAGATCGCTTTATAACCTGCACGCTTTGCCAATAAAGCATGGTTGGCATTGATCGCACCCACCACTTGTAATGGTTTTTCATTTGCGACCGCGTCGCGGAATAGCTGACCAGCAGACTGTTTAGCCATGTTGTTGTTCTCCTTGATTTTGTAGCAATGTTTGCTCAACAATTTTGTAGGATGCGTTGATATGACGGTGCATCAGCATTTCAGCCAGCTCACCATCACCTTCGGCAATCGCATCTAAAATGCGGATATGTTCATCCCAAGCTTTGCTCGGACGATCTGGGGTATTTGAAAACTGAATTCGATACATACGAATGAGGTGATACAACTCATCGCATAACATTTTTTCTAGGGTTTTATTGCCACTGCTTTTGATAATGCAGTAATGGAAATCGTCCTGACCTTCTTGCAGATAATAGCCTTTGCCTGCTTTAAAATTTTCATCTTCGGCATGCATACGCAATACATCACGCAAGGCCAGAATCTGTTTTTTATCAATATGATGGGCCGCCAGTTTGCAGGCCAAGCCTTCTAATGACGCACGAATTTGATAGAGTTCCTGAAACTGTTGCAGTGACAGCGACACCACACGCGCACCAACATGGGCAGTACGCTCAACCAGTTTCTGCCCTTCCAGACGGTGAATGGCTTCACGTAGCGGGCCACGGCTAATACCATAAATACGTGCCAGCTCAGGCTCTGAAATCTTGCTGCCCGCAGGAATTTGTCCCAACACAATTGCCGACTGAATTTGCTTAAATACATGTTCCGTCAGGGTCATTCCCTGACTGGTGCTGATGGCTTGAGGAACAAGGGTATCTTGCATATTGTCGACAATCTCTACAGTTTTGATGATTTTATAACGAGGTATAACAAAAAATGCAATAGGATTGTCGACAATAAATGAGACTGATGATGTCAATCCAATGGCCTTGACACACGTATATTGCCTCTTGGCAGAATTATTAAAATAAAATATAAAACAATCACTTAAATTCAAAATACAGGATCGGATCTTAGGTCTTTTCACTGCCCTTTCAGAGCTGCTACTTTTTATCCTACGACCATGGTATGACAGCTTGATTGTAGACAATCTTTATAATTGAGCAATCCCGACAAATTTTGTAAGTAAATACTGCACCAAAATGTAAATAACAGCGTGCTTCATGCAGTCTTTATTGATACATTATTGGGCATCGAAGGTTCCGCTCATGAAGCGCAACTTCCCCAGACATCTATGCACTTTGTTGAAGAAAAGGACATTGTTAATGTTTCAACATATCCCACCTTATGCAGGCGATCCGATCCTTTCATTAATGGAACAGTTCAATGCTGATTCGCGTGCTGAAAAGGTTAACCTTAGTATTGGTTTGTACTATAACGAAGACAGTATCGTTCCTCAGCTTGATACCATTATCGAAGCGCAAAAACGTATTGCTCCTAAAAACACGCAAACCAAGCTTTATTTACCAATGGAAGGTTTCAAGCCTTACCGTGATGCGATTCAAGCGTTATTGTTTGGTGCGAATAGCCCTGCAATTCAACAAGGTCGTGTTGCAACAATTCAAACGCTTGGTGGTTCTGGCGCGTTAAAAGTGGGTGCAGACTTCTTAAAAACCTACTTCCCGAATTCAGAAGTTTGGGTAAGCCAGCCAACTTGGGACAACCACGTTGCGATCTTCAATGGTGCAGGCATCAAGAGCAACTTCTATCCGTACTTCGATGCTGAAACTCGTGGTGTTGATTTTGACGGTATGTTGTCTACTTTAAAAACATTGCCAGAACAAAGCATTGTGTTATTACACCCATGCTGCCATAACCCAACAGGTGCAGACTTGAACCCAGCACAATGGGATCAAGTGATTGTAGTATTAAAAGAACGTAACCTCATTCCATTCCTCGACATCGCGTATCAAGGTTTCGGCGATGGTATGGAACAGGATGCCTATGCAATTCGTGCTTTAGACCAAGCAGGTCTGAACTTTATTGTCAGCAACTCGTTCTCTAAAATCTTCTCACTTTACGGTGAGCGTGTTGGCGGTTTGACTTTCGTATGTGACGATGCTGAAGCAGCAAAATGTACATTCGGTCAGTTAAAAGCTACAGTACGTCGTATCTACTCTAGCCCACCAACAACAGGTGCATGGTTGGTTGATCAAGTATTAAATGACGCTGATCTCAATCAACAATGGCAAGGCGAAGTGAAAGAGATGCGTGAGCGTATTATCAAAATGCGTAGTATCTTAAAAGATGAATTGACTAAAGCCCTTCCTGACCGTGACTTTAGCTACCTTGTGAACCAAAAAGGGATGTTTAGCTACACCGGTTTAACGGCTGAGCAAGTGGACATTCTTCGTGAAGAATATGCAATCTACTTGGTACGCAGTGGTCGTATCTGTGTTGCAGGTCTGAACATGAATAACGTGTACAAAGTTGCAAAAGCCGTGGCTGAAGTTTTAGCAAAATCTGCTGCAACAGCTTAAGTTGTAACAGATAAAAAAAGGCGCCTCAAGCGCCTTTTTTATTGTCTTTTTTATTTAAAATCAGGACTTAGCCTTGCCCCAATACTTCAATTTAGAGGTCTGTCCAATCCCGACATTAAAACAATTATTCGGATCAAGTTTCTGATAGAAATTGGCCAATGCAGGCTTGGCAATATACAGATGACCGACATTATGCTCGGCTGGATATTCAGCACGGCGGGCATCCAGCAAATGCCACATTTGGTGCTCCATTGCTAAAGGATCATTGCCTTTTTTAATGATGTAATCCTGATGAAAGACATGACAGAAAAAGTGCCCATAATAAAGCTTATGAATGATTTGCTGTTCCATCTCCGCAGGCAATTGCTCTACCCATTCACGGTCATTGCGACGTAAAGCGATGTCCAATGCCACAATATCTTCAACCTCATCCCGATGGGTATCACGATAACGAATCGCTGCGCCTGCCACCGCAAAACGATGCAAAAAGGCTTTACGCCCTTCCTCAGCATCACAAAGGAAGAAATTGCCCGAGGGATGGACTTTAAAATAATCTTGTAAAAATTGCTCGGTCTGGGCTTTGCAGTTATTTTCAACGCGTAACATCAAATGATGCTCATAACGATCTCGATATTCCGTCATCCGTTTGGGTAAATGGCTCGGTAGCAAGGCCGTGATCGCTTGTAAAATATGATCAGTCAGCCCTTTGATTTTAAATCTTTCTAAAAAACCATCGACCTTATCTTTCAGTGCGAAGGCCTTCGGCACATTGGCTGTGCCAAATTTTTCAATAAAAAGAAAGGTATCCTTACCGTATTTTTCACCAATATGATACGCATCGCGGTGAATGTATTCCCCTGCGATCGGTAAGCTTGGCAATGAAGTCAGTAAATAACGACGGATCGCGGTCAGGTCGTCGGCATCATTTGTGCCAATATAAAATACGCTGCTCTCCACCTTTTCATAGGTATCCAGACGTACCGCAAACACGCAGACTTTCCCTGCTGAACCTGAGGCTTCAAACAGGCGCGATGGATCAGCATTAAAACGAGCAGGGCTATCGGCATCGACTTGGGTGACATCTTGCGCATAACGCTGATCGGATGCCTGTTTTTCTGCATCATCTAAAATATCTGTGGTTTGATATTGTTGTTGCTCTAAACGGGTCAGGATTTCTTCAGGACTCGAACCTAAATTTACACCTAGATGATTCACCAATTCCAACTGACCTTGGGCATTGACCTGTGCATACAGTGCCAACTCCGTATAAGCAGGTCCACGACGCACCAAGGCACCGCCTGAGTTATTACACACCCCACCCAATACCGAAGCACCAATGCAGGAAGAACCAATCACCGAATGTGGTTCCCGATCATAGCCTTTCAATAGCTGTTCCAGATTATCCAAAGTCGCCCCAGGCAAACAAATCACTTGTTTACCGTCATGAATCACTTGAATGCCCTTTAAACGGCGCGTACTCATCACCAACACAGGCCGGTCATAATCATCGCCATAGGGTGTTGAACCACCGGTCAGCCCTGTATTGGCGGCTTGCATGATGACAATACAATCTGCATCAATCGCCGCTTGCAGCACCTGCCACTGTTCCAGCAAGGTACCCGGGATGACCACTGCAAATACTTTGCCTTCACCAAAACGACGACCTTGACGATACTGCCGTGTACTTTGATCATCACTCAGCACATGCTGACGCCCAACAATCTGCTGTAAACGATCAATCACCATTTTGGGGGAAAATGTTTGCATAATGGCTCCTTTGGCATAATTTACTATCAAGAGCTTAGGTCGCTCTTTTTCTAATTGAGAACATCTCATTTTGCTATCGCGATTGGCGGCAAGGATGCCGCCTGTTCCGATGCCGTAGCAGGGAAGTACCGTCATCGGAATAGAGGATTTTTGGTTACTTTTGATCCTTCAAAAGTGACAAATGCCTCTACCTCAGACATAAGCATGTCACCAAACTTGGCGGCTGTGCCTACTACTAAACTTAGAAAAGAATTCTTAAAAACCTTGTTTAATGGCTTGTACCAAACAATCTGCATTAATCTCCTGAATCGACTTCGCACCCGTCAACGTCATTGCCACCCGCATTTCCTTATCAATCAGATCAAGTAAATTCGACACCCCTTGTCCACCTGCTGCCGCCAAGGCATACACAAAGGCACGTCCCAATAACACCGTATCCGCACCAAGCGCCAGCATCCGTACCACATCCAGACCATTACGAATACCTGAATCTGCCAATATCGCCAGATCACCCTTCACTGCATCAGCAATCGCAGGCAAAGCCCGTGCAGAAGACATCACGCCATCCAGTTGACGCCCCCCATGATTGGATACCACGATGCCATCTGCACCAAAACGCACTGCATCTTTGGCATCTTCAGGATCAAGAATCCCCTTAATCACCATCGGGCCATCCCAAAACTCACGAATCCACTCCAGATCTTTCCAAGAAATCGACGGATCAAAGTTAGAACCTAACCAACCGATATAATCCTCAAGCCCAGTCGGTTTGCCCAGATATTTCGAGATATTGCCCAAATCATGCGGACGGCCACACATTCCGACATTCCATGCCCAATGTGGATGCAACATCGATTGCATATACCGACGCATCGCCGCATTTTGGCCACTCATCCCTGAATGAGCATCACGATAACGCGCACCCGGCACTGGCATATCCACGGTAAACACTAGTGTCGAACAACCTGCGGCTTTGGCACGTTCCAAAGCATTGCGCATAAAGCCACGGTCACGCAAAACATAGAGCTGGAACCACATTGGACGCTGAATTGCAGGGGCAACTTCCTCGATCGGACAAACCGAAACCGTCGACAAGGTAAATGGAATGCCTTTTTTATCCGCTGCCACTGCCGCCTGAACTTCACCACGGCGCGCATACATACCGGTTAAACCAACTGGTGCCAACGCAACTGGCATCGATAAGGTTTCATTAAACAGCTTGGTTTCCAGACTGAGTGCCGACATATCGTTCAGGACCCGTTGACGCAAGGCAATTTCAGAAAGGTCCTGTACATTGCGTTTTAAGGTATGTTCCGAATAGGCACCACCGTCGATGTAATGAAATAAAAATGGCGGTAAACGACGTTGTGCCGCAGCACGATAATCATTGCCAGAAGAAATAATCATTTTGAGTCAACTCTTGTTAAACGTGTTGCACGTTTCTGGCGAGCTTCATCTTCGTCCAGCGCACGTACATGATTAATCACAAATTCAATATGACCACACACCGCTTGGCGTGCAGCTTCGGGATCTTTACGATCAATCGCATCCATCACCTGAAAATGCTGCTCACTGAGCAAGTCACCATTAACAGGATCGTTATAAACTTTCTTGCGTCCCAATAAGACGTTGTATTGCAACAAGTCAAACAAGCCGCGCATCATCTGGATCAACACAATATTGTGTGAGGCCTCAGCAATCGCCAGATGAAATTCTGCATCTGCAACCGCAGCCTGAGCCGAATCCCCTGCATTTTGATGGCGGCTAATCTCATCAAAATAATGATGGATTTTGGCACGATCTTCAGGTGTAGAACGCAATGCTGCATACCACGCAGTTCCACCTTCCAATAACAAACGGGCTTCTTGCACATCAAAACGGTACAGCGGATCTTCTTCAATCAGGTTACTGATCGGATTCACAATCAACTGTTGTGACCATTGTTCTGGCAATTGCTGGATATAAGTCCCATCGCCACGGCGGCTACTGAGCACGCCCTGACTGTTCAACTGCTGGATCGCTTCACGCAAGGACGGACGAGACACTCCCAAGCTGGTTGCAAGCTGACGCTCAGCAGGCAAACGGTCACCTTGTTTCATCTGACGCTGCTCAATGAGCGCCTGTAATTTCATGACCACTTGATCGGAGATTCTCATCACATTTCCTTGATTAGCGTTATGGAATCATCCACGGCACCAGATAAGCCTGAACCGTGACGATGATGCCAACAAAGACAGTAAATATGATGCTATGTTTTACCGTGAAACGGAACAAGTCTGACTCTTTTCCAACGAGACCTACCGCTGCACAGGCAATCGCAATCGATTGTGGTGAAATCATCTTGCCCGTCACGCCACCACTGGTATTGGCAGCCACTAGCAATACTTCTGGAATCCCAATTTGCTGGGCTGTGGTCGCTTGTAAAGCCGAAAACAAGGCATTCGATGACGTATCTGAACCCGTCAGGAATACTCCCAGCCACCCCAAGAATGGCGAGAAGAACGTAAAAGCATGACCTGTGTGTGATAATGCTAGAGCCAAAGTCGCAGAAAGACCTGAATAATTGGCAATAAAAGCAAAGGCCAACACCATCCCAATCGAATAAATTGGCGTTTTTAATTCATTCAATGTTTCGCCAAAGGTAGTGACCGCCTCACGCGTTTTCATTTTCAGGAAAATGATGGTAATGATGGCTGCAAAAAAAATCGCTGTACCTGTGGCAGAGAACCAGTCAAATTTATAGATCGCTTCATAAGCTGTGGTTTCAGGCACAATCGGCGCCATTTTTTCTACCAGCTTATGCAGATACGGCACTTCAATTTTAAAAATCCAGTCCGCTAATGCGCCATCTTTGGCAAACAAAGCCTTAAACGGTTGAATACTCCAGATGGTCACCATGACCGTTAAAATCATAAACGGAGACCATGCTTTGGCAATCTGCGCAATGCTATAGCGTTGTGGCGTTTGCTCTGCTGAGCTTGTATTTTGTGGTTCTACGCCCTCAAAACGGAAAATATGCTTCGGCTTCCAGACACGGAATAACAGGGTGAGACTGACCAATGAGGCAATCGCGGCAGTAATATCAGGCAGTTCTGGCCCCAGAAAATTCGAGGTCAGATATTGCGCAATGGCAAAGGCACTTCCACCAACCAGTACCGCAGGCCAAGTCTCTTTCACCCCACGCCAGCCATCCATGATCGCCATGATCCAGAACAACACGATGATGGTTAAAAATGGCAACTGGCGCCCCACCATCTGGCTGATTTCCATGGTATCTACACCAGATACCTGCCCTGCCACAATAATCGGAATCCCCATCGCCCCAAAGGCCACTGGTGCCGTATTTACAATCAAGCACAGACCAGCGGCATAAAGCGGTTTAAAACCTAGTCCGACTAATAAGGCAGCGGTAATCGCAACTGGCGCACCAAAACCTGCCGCACCCTCAAGGAAAGTACCAAAGGCGAAACCCACCAGCAGCATTTGTAAGCGCTGGTCTTCGGTAATCGATAAAATACTGGAGCGAATGACATCAAACTGCCCTGTTTTCACTGAAATTTTATACAGAAAAACGGCACCGATAATAATCCAGGAAATTGGCCATAAACCGTAAATAAAACCATAAACTACAGAAGCAAATGCCATTTCAACGGGCATTTGATAGAAGAATAAAGCAATCAGCATGGCAATAATCACAGTGCAGGTTCCCGCAACACTGCCTTTTAAGCGAAATACAGCCAAAGCTAAGAAGAAGAAAATAATCGGAATCAGCGCAACCGCACTGGATAGCCAGATATTATTTAAAGGGTCATAAATTTGTTGCCACACATTTAGCATTCTCATCTCCTTGAAATGCTGGGCGTCATTTTGTTTTCACTTCGATATTTAACGAATCTTTCCAATATTGGTATGACCAATATTCCATAAATAAGCAAATCCCACCCATTTGCAATCTTTATGCATCTTAATTATATGAATTATCAGGATCAACCCCACTGTAACGACAATAATTGGTATGACCAATAATAATTAAACTAAATCAACCCTTTTCTATCAATCTTCTTATTTCACATTCGACTAAAGTCTTATGAAAGGGTTGTCTTTACGGCAACTCTACGAAGTTAAACTCAACCGTAATCACTCGATAAAGAACTATAAATATGACTTCTTGGCGATATCTGTATAATGTGTTCACAACTCAAATCACATCACTATGAATTGAACAATATGACTCAACTGACTTGTTTTAAAGCCTATGATATTCGCGGCAAACTCGGCACAGAACTGAATGAAGAGATTGCTTATAACATTGGTCGTGCCTATGGACAGATCTATCAACCTAAAACTGTAGTGATTGGTTGTGATATCCGTTTAAGTAGCGAAGGCTTAAAACAGGCAACCATTCGTGGTTTGAATGATGCAGGCATCAATGTGCTTGATTTGGGTATGACAGGCACAGAAGAAGTCTATTTCGCAGCCTTCCACTTAGATGTGCAAGGCGGTATTGAAGTGACTGCCAGCCACAATCCAATGGATTACAACGGCATGAAACTGGTGCGTGAAAATGCTCGTCCTATCAGTGCGGAAACAGGCTTAAAAGAAATTCAGGCACTTGCTGAATCAGGGCAATTCACTGAAGTTGCGAATAAAGGCACCACGCAAAACTACAATATTTTGCCTGAGTTCATCGAGCATCTACTCACTTATATCGATCCGCAAAAAATTCGTCCGCTCAAGCTAGTGGTCAATGCGGGCAATGGTGCAGCAGGTCATGTGATTGATGCCATTGAACAAAAATTCCAGCAACTCAACATCCCTGTGGAATTTATTAAAATTCATCATGAAGCTGATGGCAACTTCCCAAATGGTATTCCTAACCCAATTTTAATTGAAAACCGCGACAGTACCCGTGATGCAGTACTGCAACATCAAGCTGATATGGGCATTGCCTGGGATGGTGATTTTGACCGTTGCTTCTTGTTTGATGAAAAAGGTCAGTTTATTGAGGGCTATTACATCGTCGGTTTATTGGCACAAGCCTTCCTGATCAAACAATCAGGTGAGAAAATCGTGCATGACCCACGTCTAGTCTGGAATACCTTTGATATCGTCGATCAATATCAAGGTATTGCAGTACAGTCAAAATCAGGACACGCCTTCATTAAAGACGTGATGCGTGAACACAATGCAGTGTACGGCGGTGAAATGAGCGCCCACCATTATTTCCGCGATTTTGCCTATTGTGACAGCGGTATGATTCCATGGTTACTCACCATTGCATTGCTTTCAGAAACAGGACAATCGCTTTCAACACTGGTTGAAAACATGATTGCCAAATTCCCGTGCAGTGGCGAGATCAACTTTAAAGTGGCTGACACACAAGCCACAGTACAAAAAATCTTTGATCATTATGCTGACCAGAATCCTCAGGTAGACCGTACCGATGGCGTTAGCCTCGATTTTGGTGCTTGGCGCCTGAATGTACGTGCATCAAATACTGAGCCATTATTGCGCTTAAATATCGAAAGCCGTGCAGACAAAAATCCGCAACCGATGCAGCATTATATCGACGAATTAACAGCTTTGATTCAAGGCTAATTTACTCCCAATAAAAAAGGAGCTTCATGCTCCTTTTTTATTATCATCCGATTCAGTTAAAACCGTTTGGATTTTGCTTTTGCCAGTTCCAGCTATCTGCCAGCATATCTTCCAAAGTATATTGGGGTTGCCAGCCAAGCTCTGCTTTAGCTCGTGAAGTATCTGCATAAAATGCGGCTAAATCTCCGGTTCTCCGCTCCGCAAATTCTGTCGGAATCTTAATTCCATTCACTTTCTCAAAGGTTTCTTTAATTTGTAGAACTGAAATTGGAGCTCCGGTTCCAATATTCCAAGCTCGGCAACCTTTATTGTTGAGACGATTGGAAACAGCCAGCACATGAGCTTTCGCCAAATCAACCACATGAATAAAATCTCGCTCACAAGTGCCGTCTTTGGTTGGATAGTCATTGCCAAAAATAGACAGTTTTTCACGACGTCCTACCGCTACTTGTGTGACATAGGGCATTAAATTATTGGGAATACCCTGAGGATCTTCTCCAATCTGCCCACTTTTATGTGCACCGACTGGATTAAAATAACGTAGCAAGGCAATCGACCATCTTGAGTCTGCCAGCGCCATCTTTTCTAGCATCTGTTCAATAATCAGTTTGGTATAACCATAATTATTATTTGGCAAACTTAGAGACATATCTTCTTGATAAGGTGAGGGATTGAGCTCCCCATATACCGTTGCAGATGAACTAAATGCTAAGCTAAAAACACCTGCTTTTTCCATCGATTTGAAGAGTTGTATACTCCCCGCAATATTATGTTCAAAATAGGCTAAAGGTATTTGCTGACTTTCACCCACTGCTTTTAAACCTGCAAAATGGATCACCGCATCAATCTGAAATTTGTGAAAGACCTGATCTAGATCCTGCTCATGGCGAATATCACCCTTTACAAAAATCAGGCTTTTATTTGCCAGTTTTTCGACACGGCGCAAAGCTTCTTCCGAACTATTGGACAAATTATCAAATGCGATAACTTCATGGCCTGCATCCAGCAATTCTAAACAGGTATGCGAACCAATATAGCCCGCACCACCTGTGACTAAAATCTTAGCCATCTGTCTTTCCTAACAATATTTTCAGCAAACCTTGCGTTGATGCATCAAATGAAGATAAATCTTCTTGCTCACGATTTAAAATCGGTAATAACTGATTGGCAATTTCTTTACCTTTTTCAACGCCCCATTGATCGAAGGGGTTGATATTCCAGAGTACAGATTGCACAAACACCTTATGCTCATACATTGCAATCAACATCCCTAAACTATAAGGGTTGAGTTCTTTAAGTAAAATGGTTGAGCTCGGTTGATTCCCTTCATATTGCTTATACGCAGGTAAAGCTTCAAGTTCGTCAGCGGCTAAAGCCTGATTTCCAAACGCCAGTAAACGTGATTGAGCCAGACAGTTAGACAAAGCAAGATGATGTTGCTCGACCAGTGCCTCTGCACTTTCTGCATAGGTAAACTGGTTTGCGTTATAACGTTTTACTGGGGCAATAAAATCACAGCTGACCGAGTGCGTGCCTTGATGTAACAGCTGATAGAAGGCATGCTGGGCATTCGGTCCCACTTCCCCCCAAACAATTGGGCAGGTGGCTGAATTGACCTTTTCCCCATTGCGTTGAATGGACTTACCATTCGACTCCATTTCAAGCTGCTGTAAATAAGCCGCGAAATACTTGAGTCGCCCATCATAAGGCAATACCGCATGGGTTTGGATATCGAGAAAATTATTATTCCACGCCCCTAACAGCCCCATCAAGACAGGGATGTTCTGTTCAAATGAAGCCGTCTGGAAATGTTGATCGATGGCATATGCCCCTGCCAACAGTTGTTTAAACCCTTCAACACCTATCGTTAACGCAATCGGTAAACCAATACATGACCACAGTGAATAACGACCACCAACCCAATCCCAAAGCAAAAGCTGCTTATCAGGTGCAATCCCCCATTCCGTCATTTTTTCTGGTTTAGTCGAAACTCCAACAAAGTGATTCTTCAGAATCTTTTCATTGCTTCCTAACGCTTTTTCTAACCATTGTCGTACAGTTTGAGCATTCGAAAGTGTATCGATGGTACCAAACGACTTGGAAGAAATAATAAATAAGGTCGTTTCAGGGCGAAGCTGATGTAACAATTCGGAGAGCTGGCTGCCATCCATGGTTGAAACAAAGTGAATGTCTAAAGGCTTTGCCGTTTTGACTTTAAAGTCTGAAAGCGCATGGGTGACCATGAGGGGGCCCAGATCAGATCCACCGACCCCGATATTCACCACATCCTGAATCACTTCACCCGTTGCACCACGACATTGGCCAGCATGAATTTTTTCAACCAACGCATACATTTGCTTCAGTTGATCTTGAACGGCTTGATTGATCTCTGGTAGCTTTGGACTTGATTTAGGTAGACGTAAGGCCCAATGCATCGCAGCCCGATGTTCAGTGTAGTTAATCTGCTCACATGAGAATAGTCGTTTAATCCACCCATTCAGATCCTGAGCATGGGCCAAATCCACCAATTGATTTAACACCTGCTGATCAATACGATGTTTACTAAAATCTAAAACGATCTGATCATATTCGACTGAAAAATGCTTGAAGCGAGTAGGATCCTCTGCAAATAAAGCATTTAGATGAAGCGCCTTAAACTGCTTTTGTAAAACAGCCAGCTCTTCCAAAACAGAGGACTGTGCTTTAACAGCGAAAGGATGAATCTGCTTAGTCATCATTAACGTCCCACTCCCATATAAGCAAAACCTTGGGCTTTTACATAGTGTGGGTCATAAATATTTCGACCGTCTAAAATCAAGGGATGTTCCATCAATTGTGTTAATTGTTTGAAATCCGGACTCCAGTATTGTTTCCAAGCTGTTAAAACGCATAAGCCATGCACATCTTTAACAGCATCATATTGATCATGATGCAAAATCAAATCACTGCGCTGCCCATACATCATTTCAATTTCATCTAAGGCCTGTGGATCATGCAAATGAACGGTTACACCTTGAGCCCATAAAGCGGCAAGCATTTGATGAATTGGAGATTGTTGAATACTTGAGGTATTTTCTTTAAAAGATGCACCCCAGATCGCGATGGATTTGGCTTGTAAATCACCGTGGTAATAATTCCAGAACTTGCGAAACAGGATTTCTTTCTGTTGCTCATTGATATCCCAAACTTGGGCAAGTAACTGGCTTTTCACCCCAGTATTCGCAACTGTGTTGGCAAGGGTTAAAATATCATGAGAAAAGTTTTCACCACCGAAACCAGCACCGGGTGCCAGATAAGCTGATCCAATCCGGTTATCAGCAGCCATGCCCTGACGCACAGAGGCAATATCAATACCCAGCTTTTCCGCCACGACAGCCAAATCATTGATATAACTAATACGTGTCGCCAACATGCCCGAAATACTCAGCTTGGTAAACTCGGCATCCAGAATCGGCATAAATAGATATTGTTGTTCTAGGGGAAAGAAAGGTCTTAATAACTCTTTGACCTTCACCTGTACTTCAGTTCGTGTACAGCCCACAATCAACTGTTTTGCTTGAGTTAAACTTTGTAAAGCGTTTCCTTCCTGCATGGTATCAGGCAGATACGCCCAATCATCATCACAAAGGATCTGTTGAAATTTCTCTGTGCCACGCAAACCAAAAGTTGACGCATTAATCATCAGTTTTGGATGAATAATCGGACGTTGTTTCAAAGAGTGTAACAGTTGAAAGACTTGTTGCTCTTGCGTTTGGTTAAAACTAAATAGATAAGCATCAATATCTAAAGGTATGCCCGCTAAATCACTATAATGCAGAAAACCGCTGCTCAGCTGTTTCTGCAATAAATGACTGACGTTTTCATCATGGAAGGCATATTGTTGATCATCTACTTCTCTATTAAGCTGTGAACACCAATACACCAAATGACCAGATTCAGACAATAATGCAGACATAACGCCTGCATATAAAGTATTACCAAAGATCGCGACTTTCATAAAATACTTGCCCTAAATGATTAGAGGGCCAATTCCTTGATTAAGCCCTTAAATTCTGCGCCCAGTTTTGGATGCTCAACACCATAATGTAACACAGCTTTCAGATAACCAAGTTTGCTACCGCAATCGAAGGTCTGCCCTTTCATACGATATGCTTCAACGGCCTGTGCTTGCTGTAAAGTCGCAATCGCATCCGTCAGCTGAATTTCGTTTCCAGCGCCACGCGGTGTATTTTCCAAAAGGCCCATAATTTGTGCGGGTAAAATATAACGACCAACCACAGATAGATTTGAAGGTGCTGTTCCCACGGCAGGTTTTTCAACAATACCTTGCATAACAATACTCTCACCTTCATTCGGTGATACAGCAACGTCCACAATTCCATATTGATCAACCAAGTGGTCAGGTACTGCTTCTACCATAATTTGCGCAGCTTGAGATGCTTCAAAACGCTGAATCATCAATGACAAATCATTTTCAGCACTCTGGTTTTTGACCAGCACATCGGGTAATAACACCGCAAAGGCTTCATCACCTACAATATCTTTGGCACAGAGTACCGCATGCCCAAGCCCTAACGGCTGTGGCTGACGTACACTCACGACACTGACATGCTTTGGCAAAATATCGGTAATTTCTTTAAGAAGATCAAATTTCTTCTTCTGCTCTAACGTCGTTTCTAGCTCAAAATTACGATCAAAATAGTTTTCAATCGATGCTTTTGAAGAGTGAGTCACCAAAATGATTTGCTCAATACCTGCTTCTACTGCTTCACGCACCACATATTCAATTGCAGGGCGATCAACAACAGTCACCATTTCCTTTGGAATAGATTTACTTGCAGGTAAGAAACGTGTACCTAAACCAGCCACAGGTAAAATTGCTTTTTTGATCATTGCTTTCTCAGATTAGTTAACTCGAACTTCGTCACTACGTTTATAGCCATCAACATAATGCTCAAGCTGTGTTAAAGCCCAGTCAACATCATGATCGATTGCTGTCATTTGATTGATTTTACCAAATACACACTGAATTTCTTCTAAGGGAAAATGTTTTTCAAACGAACGTAAGATACGGGTATGTTCAGTATATTCGGTATTGTCCTGATCAATCAGCAATTCTTCATACAGTTTTTCACCTGGACGCAAACCACTATAAGCAATTTCAATATCACCATCCAGTGAACCACTTTCTCTCACTTTCAAACCACTGAGTTTGATCATTTGACGAGCAAGATCCTGAATTCTGACGGGCTCACCCATATCGAGCAAGAATACATCGCCCCCAGTGCCCAATGCACCCGCCTGAATGACAAGCTGTGATGCTTCAGGGATAGTCATAAAGTAACGGGTCACCTCAGGATGAGTCACGGTAATCGGACCACCTTTTGCAATCTGTTGCTTAAAGAGTGGAACAACCGAACCAGAAGATCCCAAGACATTACCAAAACGCACAATACTGATTTGCGTCTCAGGTTTGGTTTCAGCGACCGCCTGACAATACAGCTCAGCCATACGTTTTGATGCACCCATCACATTGGTTGGTCGTACCGCCTTATCCGTTGAGATCAAAACAAAGGTTTCAACGCCTTTTTTCACGGCTGCATTCAAACTATTCGCAGTACCAATCGCATTGTTTTTTAAGCCAGCGATAGGATTACATTCAACCAGAGGGACATGCTTATAAGCTGCGGCATGATAAACCGTCTGAATATGATATTGTTCAATAATACGTTCAAGTTTTTGCTGATCTTGTACCGTTCCCAAAATCGGAACAATTTCACAAGTTGCTGTTTGTCTTAACTCTTTATCAATATCGTATAACGCAAATTCTGTTAGCTCATAAATCACTAACATTTTAGGCTTATTCTTAATAATTTGACGACACAGTTCAGAACCAATTGAACCGCCTGCTCCTGTTACCATAACCACTTTATTCTGGATATTTTTGGCAATCAGATGTGAAATCGGTGGAACTGGATCACGGCCCAATAAATCAATAATATCAACTTCCTGAATATCCGAAACTTGGATTTCGCCATCCACTAAACGGGTTAGACCAGGTAATTCCGTAATTTTTAAACGTGCGATTTCAAATTGCTGGATAATTTCAGCCTTACGCACCCGTCCAACAGAAGGAAGTGCCAGTAGAATTTCATCAATACGGTCTTTTTTAAATCGCTGTAACGCTTTTTCAACCGAATAAACTTTTAAACCACCAACAGTTTGGCCCTGTAAAGAAGTATAGTCATCAATAAAGAATACTGGTAAATGGTCATCTGAACGATGTAATGCTGCTGCGATTTGCTGCCCTGCGTCACCCGCTCCATAAATTGCGATTCGTTTACGACCAATCTCAGAATAAAAAGAAGCTTTAATAATAAAACGAATCACTGCACGACTGAGCCATACCCAGGCAAACATCATAAATCCATACATGAATGGAATCGACATTGGGATATAGGCTGGCGTAATCACATTCAGGATGTACAAGGTTGCCATGGTCAATGCCACGGAAATCGCCAGTTTAACAATAAAGACTTCATTAAATGTGCGTACAATAAAATGATAAACGCCTGTAAGTGCCAGACTCAGAACCGTAATAAAACTGACCAGCATGATTCCATGAGGAATACCAGGAATAACATCTGCACCTAAGTCAAATAAACGGATCACATAGCACAACCATAAAATTATAGGGAAAGCTAGAGCATCCAAAAGAACAAGGAAAATTTGCTTAAAAAGCCTTGGTGCTGAGGCGAATTGATGAATAATCTTTTTCACAATGATCTTCTAATCATTCCATTTTACAGTTTGATCTTTATACGCATTTCTGACAGAACTAGAAATGACTTTTACATATTGATTACACAATCATAAGGGGAAGCATTTGAAAGATTATTGCACTCTTCCCCTTACTTTTTTAACCTTATTAAATTGCGCGTATTACCTTGTCAATTGCACTAATTGTTTTATCAATGCTCTCTGTGCTCAGTGTTGGATGCACTAAGAACATGAGACTTGTCTCACCGAGTTGCTGTGCATTTTGCAAACGCTGTTCTGGACGCCATGGCGTTCCATCAAATGCATGCTCCAGATAGACTTCTGAACACGAACCGCTAAAGCAAGGCACATCTTGTGCATTGATCTCTTGCATGATTCGATCACGCGACCAGCCCTCTGGTAATGCAGCTAAATTGACCTGTACATAACATTTATAATGCGCATGTACATAATCATTTGAAGGCAAGTGAACAGTAAAGTAAGGAGAACCCTCAAAAGCCTTTAAGATTTTCTCTGCATTCTCGGTACGTTTTTGTGTCCACTCAGTCATACGTGTTAACTGAATACGACCAATTACCGCCTGCATTTCCATCATACGCCAGTTTGTACCAAAGGAATCATGCAACCATCGGAAACCTGGCGGATGTTGCTTGTTATAAACACTATCATAGCTTTTACCATGATCTTTATAAGACCACATTTTCTTCCACAGCACTTCATCATTGGTGGTGACCATACCGCCTTCCCCACCCGTGCTCATGATCTTATCCTGACAGAAAGACCAAGCCGCAATATGTCCAATTGAACCTGCAGGTTTGCCTTTGTATTTTGCACCATGCGCTTGTGCACAGTCCTCAATGACAGACAAACCCTTTTCTTGAGCAAGCTGCATAATTGGGTCCATATCACACATCCAGCCCGCCAGATGCACACAAATAATGGCTTTGGTATTTGGTGTAAGAACAGCTTCGATGGTACGACGCGAAATATTCTGGGAATCTAACTCAACATCAGCAAACACAGGATTGGCGCCCGCTGTAACAATCGAACTAGCTGATGCAAGGAAGGTACGTGAGGTCACGATAACATCATCACCAGCGCCAATACCTAAAGCTTTTAAAGCCACATCTAAAGCAACAGTGCCATTGGTTAGCGCCACTGCATATTGAGTACCTGCAAATGTTGCGAACTCTTTTTCAAACTCACGACATTCTTGCCCTGTCCAATAATTTACTTTATTTGAAAGTAATATATTTTTAACTGCGTCTGCTTCTTCTGGGGTAAAACTTGGCCATGGTTCAAATGCAGTATTTAACATTATGATTTCCTATTAAAAATATGTCTTACTTTCTTTCTAAAATTCTTGCAGGGTTACCGACTACAGTGACTCCTGCAGGCACGCTTTTAGTCACAACTGCACCCATACCAACGATAGCACCTTTACCAATCACTAATGGCTTATCTGGTGTTCCCTGCTTGATCACAACACCCGTCCCAATATATGCATGGTCTTCGATATGGATATTACCGTTACATTTGACGCCAGGGGCAAAGGTAACATAGTCACCAATCACACAGTCATGCTCAACATAACTATATAAATTAGCATGAAAGCATTTGCCGATTTTTATGTTTGATGTAATTGAAACAAAAGGGCTTAATGCCGCGCCTTCACCAATCTCAATATTATCCATCATGACCGTATTATCAGCTTGAACTGTCCATAACTGGATATCATCACTGGCGAGTTGATTTGCTATTTTCTCACGAATCTGGCTATTCGCGATCGCGATTAAAACGTATTTATCTATCGCATCTATTTTTTTAAATGTTTGATAATTTAAAGCTTTATGTCCATTTATGATTTTTTCTTCTTGTAGACTATCATCAATGAAGTAAATCTCAGCTGTAATGTTCAAACGTCGCAATTGCTGTCGAGCTACAGGCATCAGACTGCGACCACAACCTGATGCCCCATAGATTGCATAGATAGATTGGCTCATTCCTTCTCTTCCGATGGGGTGCCAGTAAATTTTGTCATTGTCGCTTCGCCAGCTTCATTAATATCATCTTTGGCAATGACTTTTTTCACTGTCTGTAGCATGATTTTAAAATCTAGCCAAAGCGATCGATTTTCAACGTACCAAGTATCAAGCTTAAACTTTTGTTCCCAACTAATCGCATTACGCCCATTGACCTGAGCATGTCCTGTCATACCTGGACGTACGTCATGACGTTTTGCCTGCTCTTTATTATACAATGGCAGGTATTCCATCAATAATGGACGTGGGCCTACAATACTCATATCACCTTTGATCACATTCCAGAGTTCAGGCATTTCATCCAGACTACTTGAACGTAACATCTTGCCAAAAGGCGTTAGACGCTCGCTATCTGGTAATGGATTGCCTCGCTCATCGATTGCATCTTTCATGGTGCGAAACTTGATCATTTCAAATGGCTTACCATGTAAACCTGGACGAACTTGCCGAAATAAAACTGGCGAACCTAAGTTCTTTTTTACTTTATAAGCAACATAGAAATATAAAGGTGAAAGCAGAATTAGGGCAGTTGATGCAATAATGATATCCAGTAATCGTTTCATGAGTTATCCATTATTTAAAAACAATATTTTCAAGTTTTTCTGCAATCATGGCATATTCAAGGTTTTGTAATACAAAATTTTTACCATTTGTACCTAACTCTTGACGTTGCTCCGTAGTTAAACCATATAAATGCTCTACAGCATCTACAATTGCTTGAGGATCCTCAGCTTCAATCGTAATACCTGCTTTTGCTTGCTGAACAATGTCACCCTTACCAGAGAAGGCATGAATTATAGGTTTTCCTGCATAAAGATATTCTGGTAATTTATTTGGTGCTATCCCAAAACGATAAAGTGGATTTTTCTGCCAACCAATATAACAAACATCAAACTGCTCAAGCATTGATTGAATCTGCTTTTTCGGAATTGAATCAATGAAGGTGATATTCTTCAAGCCTAAGGATTCAACTTTTTGTATTAAACCCTCTTTTTCCTTTCCAGATCCGACAAGAACAAAATGCAAATCTGTATTATTTGAAAGTATCTTTGCCGATTCAATTAGGTCATCTATAGCATTCGCTACGCCTATAGTCCCTGTATAGCCAATGATAAATTTATTTTTAGGTAATTGAGCAAATGTTTCTGGATGCAAGGGCTGTTTTTGAGAAACCTCTTCTAAAGACACGCCATTCGGTATCCAGTGAAATTTGTTACTGTCTAATCCCCGACTTTGCATATGTTCAACAGCATTATATAAATTTGAAAATACATAGTCAGCTTTTTTGTAAGCTCTATCCTCAATCCATTGCATAAATTTTATAAATGGATGTTTTGATGAGTGACCACCTAGCTCCATTAAAGTCAAAGGCCAAATATCCCTTACTTCAAAAATAAAAGGCACCTTAAATTTATTTGCAAGATACTTAGCACCCAAATAGCCAATAAGAGAGGGGGATGAATATAAAACTAAATCGGGCTTTGCTGGAATTACATTTACCATATTCCGTAAAAGCCAGGAAAATTTAAACCAATTTAATACACGCTGTTTGCTATGTGCTTCTTGATATTCAGGTAAATTTACCCATACAAATGAGAAATTAGGAAGGATCTCCTCAATAAAATACTGTTCATCAAATTGTTTTGGATTACGTAATAGATGACTATATCGACCAGCAATCACATAAACTTGATGGCCCTTCTTTGCTAACTCCTGTGCAAGATAATAATGGCGCCCCCCCATAGCAGTTTCTGGCGTTGAGCTATATTGGTTTATAAGCCAAAAAGTTTTTTTTGCATTCATTAGATTACGCACTATTTAAGATATTAACAATGATCTATTTGATATTATACTATCAACAATTAAAAGTTAATAAGTTCACATTAACAACTATGTAGTTTTAAAAACTCTTTATCGATAGCACTTTCAAAACAAAAAAAGTTAACACAAACTTAAAGCGGATACAAATATGTATAAATATTAATAATCATTAGTAAGAAAACATGTGTACAAATCAACAACATTATTAGAAGAAAAAGGACCTAAAACTTTCTTCAAATGAGCAGAAGAAATTTTTACTTCTACATCTAACAAGTTATTAATTGTATTAGATATCTCCACAAAATCATTCGGATTAATAGAATAAAGAACTCCCTCATCCTTGAACAACCCATCCACACCTTGTCCCTTAGAACATATAGCTATGCAACCTTGACTTATAGCTTCTAAATAAACCATACCAAAAGTTTCTAAAAAGGATGGAACAATTAATATATTTGCAGACCTATATTTCAATAAAAGTTCTTCTTTTTCAACTTTATGAGAAATGGAAATCCATTTAGGGATTATATCAATTTTACATAGTTTTTTAAAATCTTCTTCATACCCCCCAACAAACTCAACTTCAAAATCTTTTCTACATTCATATAAAATAGAACATGCATTAAAAACAGCTAAAAGGTTTTTATTATAATCAAAACTCCCAACAAATAGAATTTTCTTCTCAGATATAGCTAAGTTATCAAACTCATATATATTACTAATCCAATAATCATTAATAGGATTTGGTATAAAACAACTTTTATTTAAGTTATTATTCAAAAAGTAATATTGCTTAGCCTCCTTCATCAAAGCAACACTAGGGAAATAAATATATTTAGACTTATTAGCTATAAGATAAAAAAAGATACGCAGGTGATATCCATACTTAAAAAAAACAGAAAAA
>NZ_LZPJ01000094.1:0-20411 GCF_001729365.1 Acinetobacter sp. YK3 | reverse complement strand
GTTTTGATTTAATTAAATTTAAAAAATATTGTTGATTTTTTGGATCCAAATATTCAGTATAGAAAAAGAGCAGGATGCTCCAAAACAAATATTCCTCTAGGTCATTATGGATACGGATATGCATAACCACCCAATCGCTCATATCGGCAATGTCGTGTGTATGTCTTATCCACATTGGGAGATACACAAATGGAAAGAGATGTTCTAAGTGAGATCAATCAAAACAACATGAGCCGTTATCAATGGTTCGTCATTTTGATCTGTATTTGTCTCAATATTATTGATGGCTTTGATGTGATGGTGATGGCATTTACTGCGCCGTCCGTGTCAGCAGAATGGTCACTTTCAGGTGCACAAATTGGCTTGTTACTCAGTTCAGGTCTTTTTGGAATGGCTGCTGGTTCAATTTTTCTCGCACCGTTAGCCGATAAAATCGGTCGCCGTTTACTTATTTTGGTTTGTCTTGTCATCGCAGGTCTGAGCATGTTGGGCTGTGCTTTTGTACAAAGTCACGGCATGTTGGTCGCACTTCGATTTATTACTGGAATCGGGGTAGGTGGAATCCTTGCAAGTAGTAATGTACTGGCAAGTGAATATGCCAATGCGCGCTGGCGCAGTCTCGCGGTGAGCTTAATGTCTACAGGGTATGGAATTGGCGCGACACTTGGCGGAGTACTATCACTGGCATTGATTGAGCATTTAGGTTGGCGATCAATCTTTTTAGCAGGCGGCATTACCACCATTGCAATGTTATTGATCAGCATATGGTTATTACCTGAATCTTTAGATTATTTACTCGCGAAACGACCAAAACAGGCACTCGAACGAATTAATGCAACTGTAAATCGTATGGGCCTTAACCAACTACCAGTTATGCCACGTTATGAAAAAATCAGTACGCAAAATGGCAGTGAACTCAGCAAATTATTTACAGGACAACTTGGATTTCAAACACTTTGTCTTTGGTTTGCCTTCTTTTTAGTGATGTTTGGCTTTTACTTTGTCATGAGCTGGACACCAAAAATTCTTATTTCAATGGGGATGTCGCCAGAACAAGGCGTAAGTACTGGTATTTTAATTAGTATTGGTGGCATTTTTGGGGCGGCTATTATTGGTTTATTGGCATCACGCATGAAAATTTTCTATGCCTTAAGTCTATTTTTAGGACTTACTTCGGTATGTGTTTTTCTCTTTGTGGCAGTCTCATCTCAAGTCAGCATTGCACTCATGGTGGGGTTATTACTCGGTACACTGATTAATGGTTGTGTCGCAGGTTTATATTCGATTTCTCCAACAATTTATGATGCCGAAATTCGTAGTCGTGGCGTGGGCTATGCCATCGGTTTTGGTCGGATTGGGGCAATTTTATCACCAACGGTGGCAGGTATTTTCCTTGATAAAGGTATAGCACCCGCAACGCTTTATGCTTATTACGGTGTGGTCTTTATTTTAGCCATCTTCCTGATTTTAAGTTTGAGTAATGCTTTTTACCGAAATAAGAAAGAGCCAGATTACGCACTTAAAACAGCGCCTTAGACCATTAAAAATTAAATAGTTGAGATAAAAAATGAAAAAGACACCATTGTGGGTGGGGGTATGCTTGTGCCCATTATTGAGTCAAATTGTGCATGCCGAGTTTATTGCAGACAGTAAAGCTGAGCTGACACTACGTAATTTTTACTTTGACCGAGACTATAAAAAAGACCCATATCCCTATACAGCGGCTAGAGACTGGGCACAGGGTCTGATTTTTAAAGGACAGTCTGGTTATAGCGAAGGGACAGTTGGCTTCGGTGTTGATGTGCTGGCAATGGCTGGTTTTAATCTGATGGGAAATCGGGCGGATGACTATGCGCGTAGTGGCTTACTCCAAGTCAATACCGATAACTCACGTGACGATTACTATGGGAAAATCGGCATTACAGGGAAGGCGAAATTTAGAAAAAATGAGCTTTTTGTGGGCGATCTGGTTCCACAGTTACCGACTATATTTTCATCGCCAGCGCGTTTATTTCCACAGACTTATCGCGGTATCCGCTTTGTTTCAAATGAAATTCCAAATCTTCAACTCGAAGGCTTTTATGTTGATGAAGTACGTCAACGTGATTCGATTCGTTTTACCGATGTCGGAACAGACAATATCAACCATCGTTTTGACAAAGCGGCAACTACCGATTCTTTTTATACCTTAGGAGGAAGCTATCAGTTAAAGGATTACCGTTTACGGGCTTATCATGCTGAGCTGAAAGACATTTACCAGCAACAATTTTTGGGCTTTAACGGCAAACAGCCTTTAAATGATCAGCTTAACTTTTTAAGTGACGTGCGCTTTTTTAATAGTGAAGAAGCTGGAAATAAAAAAATAGGAGAGGTCGATAACCGACATATGAGTGGTTTATTTGGTTTAAACTATCAAGATCATACGGTTTCTTTGGGTTACATGCAGTCGTTTGGCTCAACAGGTCTGCCGTTTTTGTCGGGAACAGAAAGTCCCGTCGTGCTTGATTTTATGAGCTCAGACTATTCAAATAAAGATGAAAAAGTCTATTCGATACGTTATGAATATGACTTTAAAAATGCGCGAGTAGGTGATGTTTCGTTAAATGGGCTACGCTTTATGACCCGCTATGCCAAAGGTGAAGACATTGATTTGTTGCAATACGGCGATCAGCGTTTTAAAGAGGAGTCAATGGAATTTGATTTGGGTTATAAAATTCCAGAAGGCAAGTTAAAAGGTTTGGGAATGCGGGCTCGCTTTTCTCATTATCGCAATGATATGCCCACTAATATGACTTTCCATTCCACCAATGAAACACGCTTGAATATTGACTATAGCTTTAAGTTTTAAACAGTAAACATTTTCAAACGGTTTCTAAAAATCGGGAAACTGTTTGAAAATTAATAAAAAATAGAAGTCAGGTGAAAAGGTGCAATCATTTTAGCGTTTAATGTCATATTCTTTTCTAAACACCAGCAACAAGCCTAATAAAATTGCGACCATCCCAATAAGACCTGCTATTGGCAGTTTGTTACCTAAAATTAAAAAGTCGAGTAATGCAGTCACGACAGGAACTAAGTAGAATAAGCTCGTCACATTTACAATATTTCCCTGACTTAGCAGCTTATACAATAAAAGTTGGGCAACAACAGAAATCAAAACTCCAAGGAAAAGAACAGAGATAACAAGTTGTGAGTTCCAGTGAATTTCAAAATGTTCAAATGGAATAAAGATTAAGCATATGACAAGACTGATGGCATATTGTAAGGGTAATACTTCTGTAGGTGCTTGTTGAATCTTCTTCTGCATGATGGCACCAAAAGTCATGCAGAGCAGCGCGGCCAGTGCAAACAAAATACCAATAGGCGCAATCAGGGACATAGACAAGCTTTTCCAGACGAGAAGAGCCAGACCTGCTAACGAGATACATAAACCTAGCAAGCGTGTTTTTTGTATTTTTTTCTCCATGATGCATAGCGTTAGAATTGGCTGTATTCCCAAAATAGTCGCAATTAAACCAGGTGTAACGCCATGTGCCATTGCTTGAAAATAACAGATCGAATAGCCCGCAATAATGAGAAGTCCAGTGAATAACACTTGTTTGCGGCTCCCATGTCTAGGCAATAATCTTTTTCTAAAGAGAGCAAGTAAGAGGAGGACTACTAAAGCAGTTGAAAATCGTAAAATTAATAAAGCGATTGGCGACGCATTATCGAGCCCCCAACGAGTAAAGATTGCAGCGCAGCCCCATAATAGAACAAATCCTGAAGTGGCACTTTGTGCGGCAAGTGTACTTTTATTGAGGTACATGGAATCACTCCTAGTGATTTAATTCCTAAGAAATTATTAAATTTTTAAAATAAAAAATGATGGTAAAAAGTTATCGGAAAAAGCCTTCAAATCAATGTGATGGCCTGCTGAATAGGGTAAGTATTGTCATATTATTAAATAATGAAAAGCGCATAATTCTTGAATATACTATTCGAAAATCAAATAGAAAGATTTGCCATGAATCTAAAGAACTTACAAATAGACTGGTTAAAGTGTTTTGTTACGGTGGTTGATACTGGTTCACTCTCAAATGCGGCTCCTGAGCTATATCGATCACAATCCGCGGTCAGCATGCAATTGAAAAAATTAGAAGAAGCTGTGCGGTGTCAGCTATTGATCAGAACCCATAGACAAATAGAACTCACCCCTCAGGGGCACGTGCTATTAGGATACGCACGGCGAATATTAGATTTGCATAATGAAGCTGTGATGGCATTTCATGGGGAAGAATTAAGTGGGCGGATACGTTTAGGAGTACCAGATGATTATGCTGTGAAATATCTGACCCCAGTATTGAAACGATTTGCACCTCGTTATAGTGGTGTTGAAATTGAACTCATTTGCGAACAATCCACCTCCTTAATTCCTCGTATAGAAAGTGGTGATATTGATCTGGCTTTAATTTCCAGAGACAGCAAGCGTCAAGGTACTTTATTATTTCATGAGCCGATGGTTTGGGTGGGGTCTCCACAATTTGAGCTTTGGCGTGAAGATCCAGTCCCTATTGCAGTGTATGAAAGTACAAGTTCAGCTAAAAAGAGTGCAATCAACTCTCTTTCCTTGCAAGGGCGCCGTTATCGTGTGGTTTACAGTAGCTCAAGTTTGGTTGGACAAATTGCTGCTGTTGAAAGTGGATTGGCGATTGCTGTTTTTACTCAATGTAGTGCGCCACAGCATTTAGAAATTCTTGGGGCTGAACATGGGTTGGGTCCTTTAGAGCCAATGGAGGTAGCAGTTTACCGAAGCCATACTTCTCGTGACTCAAAAGCGGTAGATCACTTAAACGAACTTTTAGTTAAAACGCTTAGACAAGCGGTGCCAGTGTCGCATGAGTATTAAACAAAAATATCTAGAATGAGATGTTCAGTGTAGAGCTAGCCTAAGTCGTTTTATTACACCTAAAAACATTTATTCCCTCACTTAAAACCCTCTTTTCATTTAGCACAGCCTATTGGCATGCACAGCCAAGTGTTTGGCGTTTAGGGTTAAGTAAATTCCTTCATATCTACATATATTGATTCAAGAAAATAAAAAAAGTCCAGGATGGATTTGGGAATTTACAATGCAAAAGAAAATCTTAGTTATAGCAATCAGCTCTATTTGGACAGGTTCTTTATATGCGGCAGCCTTTGATAAAACAGGACAATCTGTTGCGGCATTTTTGCAGCCTGATCATTATTTTGAAGCAAGTCTTGGCGTTACGGACACGTCTTTAAAGGGGCAGGAAGCAGGTACAAATTCAGGAAATAGTGCGATTTCTGATATTGGTCATACAGATTACCGCCCAACAGCTGCTTTAAAGTTACAGCTAGCCCCACAGTTTTCTTTTGGTCTGCTATATGACCAACCTTTCGGTTCAGATACAGAATACACAGGAAATAATAGCTTTGTTGCCACAGGCAAAGATATGGTGATGTTGCCTGGACTGACAACTACTAGATTGGCAAATGCAACCCAAGGCAATATTCCCACAGGAAATTCCAAATCAAGTTTCGATATACAAAATCTGAGTCTCATTTTGGGCTATCAACCCAATAAAAACTGGAACTTTTATGCAGGGCCAGTTTATCAGACCTTCAAAAGTGAAGTTGAGCTCAGAGGCAATGTCTTTAGTGTTTACAATGGCTATGATTTGCATAGCAAAAGTGTTGGCGATTGGGGATGGCTGGCGGGACTCGCTTATCAGATACCTGAAAAAGCAATCAAAGCCTCTATAACTTATCGTTCTGAAATTCAGCATAAAGTGAATGCAGTTGAAAATGCACCCTTGGTCGATATGTTAAAAACTCAACAAGGCCGTGATTTGGTTGACCAGCATTTAGATTACATGATTTCTATTGGTCAGATGTCCCCACAGAAAAAGGAGGCATTGAATCAGATTGTTGTAGGATTGGCACATACCCAAGATTCAGGAACTACCCAGTTTAAAACCCCAGACTCAGTCAATCTTGAGTTTCAGACCGGTTTACGTCCAGGGACTTTGCTGTTTGGTAATGTCCGTTGGGTGAACTGGAGTGAGTTGAATTTTCAACCTTATCGCTTTGGTGAAACCTCAAAAGTATTAGGTGTCCTTTCTACGCCAAGCCGTCCAGATGGTTTTAGTCTGGTTCGTTTCTATGAGGATCAATGGTCTGCAAATTTAGGGGTTGGGCAGAGATTTTCACCTCAATGGTTAGGGAGTGTATCGGTTGGATGGGATTCGGGAGCAGGAGATAAAGTCTCTACAGGTGGGCCTGTTAAGGGATATTACAACTTAGGTTTAGGTGCTCAATATAGTCCAACAGCTCAATATTTTATTTCTGGTGGGATTAAATATTTCTGGTTAGGAGATGCCAAAGGGCAGCTCGGAGCACAGGCAGGCAGTGACTATTACGTCGCAGATTTCAGCGATAACCATTCAATCAGTTATGGTCTGAAAATTGGCTATAAATTTTAATGAGATTAAAAAAGTTCATTGAGAAAGGAATTTAGACAATGAAAAAAGTTGTGAATCAATTGGGTTGGATCGGAGTAACAGCATTTCTGCTCGTCAATGTAGGCGCTGTACATGCCGATGAAGCAAAAGCAAGTCTCCCTGCGGTATCGGCAAAAGCATTAGACCTTATTGATGGTCAAACAGAATGGTTGAGCAAAACTTACAAGGATATTCACGAACATCCTGAACTGGGATTTATGGAAACCCGTACCTCTGCAATTGTCGCCAATGAACTAAAAGCTTTAGGTTTTGAGGTTTCGACAGGTATTGCCAAAACAGGTGTGGTCGGTGTTTTAAAAAATGGCAAAGGCCCAACGGTGATGTATCGTGCCGATATGGATGCATTAGCCATAGAAGAGGCGACCGGCTTGCCTTATGCCAGCAAGGTTCGCGCTAAACTTGCTGATGGTACTGAAACGCCAGTTGCGCATATGTGTGGTCATGATGCACATGTGACATGGATGCTAGGAATGGCGCGTACCATGGCGGCTTTGAAGAATGAATGGAGTGGTACCATTATTCTTGTTGCCCAGCCCGCTGAAGAACCGGTCACAGGTGCGAAAGCGATGTTGGCTGATGGCTTGTGGAAAAAATATAATTTACCCAAACCTGATTATTTCTTTGCAGTGCATACCACACCTATTCCCGTCGGCATGGTATTGAATGCACCAGGTCCACGTATGGCAGGAACCGATCAGCTCGATGTTTTATTTAAAGGTGTTGCTGGGCATAGCTCAGTGCCTTATTTAATTAAGAATCCGATTAATATGGCGGCTAATGCGATTACCCAATATCAGACGATTATGGGCAATGTGGTCAGTGCTCAAGAGCCAGCGGCACTGTCTGTCGGTTCAATTCAGGCCGGCGCGACCAATAACGCTGTGCCGTCTTCGGCTTTGGTCAAAATGAATATCCGCTGGTTTAATCCAAAAGTCCGCGACAATATGCTCAATAGCATCAAACTTATGAGTGATGGCGCAGCCCAGATACAAGGCATGGAAAAAGATCAACTCCCCGAACTGACCATGAGAGGTTCTGTAACACCTGTGGTGAACGATAAAGATCTTTCTAACCGCCTAAATGGGCCTTTAAAAGCATTATTGGGTGATAAAAAGGTGGTGAATGATTTCCCTGCATTCATGGGATCAGAGGATGTGCATCATTTAATCGATGAGCAGAAAGATGTTCCATTTACTTTTATGTTTGTTGGGGTTGCCAATCCACTTACTTTTGCTGCGGCGAAATTAAAGGGACAAGCTGTACCTTATCTCCCGCATAGTCCGAATTATGTTGTCGATTTAAAGGCATTGCCAATGGGGGTAAAAATCACCACTGTTTCGATGCTGGAACTATTGAATAAGAAGTAAGGCTTTGAAAAAAGATACATCGCAATCGATGTATCTTTTTTTATTTTAAGAGGGAAAAATCAGGTTTTGGAGAGATTTTCACGATAGTGCAGTGGAGAGCAATCGGTCCAGCGACGAAATGCCCGTGTAAAACTGCTGACATCTGTAAAGCCGAGAATATAGGCAATCTCAGTAATGCTATAAGAATTATTTTTGATATAAGAGCTTGCCAGTTCCTGCCGCGTCTTATCCAAAATTTCACTGTATGAGGTATTTTCTAAAGACAGTTTTCGTTGCAGACTACGCGTGCTCAGCCCGAGACTTTTAGCAATCTCTTGTTGTTGTATTTCTCCAGCCGCGAGATTTTCAATAATTTTTACCTTGATCCTTGCCTGAATATTTTCCTTATCGAAGCGTGCCAAATAGCGCATGATAATTTCATCATATTCCTGTGACAGGATCGGATTTGCACCTTCCAGCGGAAGTTCTATCGTCGCCGTATCAAAGACAATCATATCTTGGGGTGCATTGAAAATAAGAGGGGCTTTGATAATACTGCGATACGTTTCGAGATCACTGGGCTCAGAACGTCTTAACTCAATCCGTAACGGTGAAAAAAGTGATCCTTGCAACGCTCTGCATGAACGGATAAACACGGAAATAAAAGCATCGATTGATTCGTACTGAACTTCATCTGGAACATGGATGATGAAGTAATGATTCTGGTCTTTGCCATAGAACTCCAGTTTTGGAATGTCCGTTACCAAACGAAAATATCTGATGATTCGGATAAACATCTCTTTGAGTGTGGTACTGGTCGCCAAAGAATGTCCCAGAACATGGAAGGTATGTTGATTGACCTGATTGGCAACTTTAAGCCCAAAACATGAGTCTTGTGTTGCCTCAGTTGCCAGTTGCCATAAACGTGCGGTTTGTTGCAGAGAGTAGCGGGCATTCGGATCATTCAGCGCCTGTATATCCAGTCCAGCCTGTTCAATTAAACTTTTACTATCACAACCTGCTTTTTCAAGGGCTTTTTGAATTGCTTTTACCCAACTTGTCAATGCTGTGGCCGTCTGTGGCATGTCATGTCCTATAACGTTTAATTCTCATTCTTGAACTGAGTATAAGGTTTTTTTCATCATTTTTTTATTCAATTCTGCTGACAATCATGAATTGGCATCTATAGCCAATAAATTGGCGTTTCGGGTTAAGCATCAAATCACCGATCTAAATACAGTAGAGTCATAAGAACATCGAGGAACGATGATGAGCTACGTATACAAAGATCCAGCAGGTATGACTGATGCCGAAAAAACAGAACATATTAAACGTGTCGTTATGGACGAAGGCGTTAGATTGAGAAAACGTTATTCTGTTTTAAATCACCAAAATACCATTGGCGCTTTAATTCTATTATTTTCCTTACTCGGAATGGGCGCTACCGCCTATTTTTACATCACACAACAGCTTTCCGTGTGGTGGACTATTCCGCTGATTGCATTTTTTGCTTCTTTCACCCATGAATTAGAACATGATCTGATTCACTGGATGTATTTTCGTAAAAAACCGTGGGCACATCATTTAATGATGGGGCTGGTTTGGCTGGCTCGACCAAGTACCATTAATCCCTGGTTACGTCGAGAACTGCATTTCAATCATCATAAATGTTCGGGTACAGAAAAAGATGTTGAGGAAAGAGCATTATGGAACGGTGAGCAATGGGGGGTACTGCGCTTTTTTGCTACCGGCGATAATGGGCTATCTGTTTTATTTAGAGTATTTAAGCTGAAAGACAGTCACCTCCGAAAAATGGTGATTAAGCGGAGTTTGGCTGCGTATTTTCCCTTGGGTATCATTCACTGGTCAATCTGGTATGTGTTTCTAGGTTTCCATGCCCTGAATGCGATTTCAAGTATTGTTGATGCACCGATTTTATGGTCAGCAACGACATTACAAGTCATGCACGTGATCAATATTTTGACCGTGGTATGGGTTGCCCCAAATGTCTTACGGACTTTTTGCCTGCACTTTGTCACCAGTAATATGCATTATTATGGTGATGTCGAATTGGGTAATGTGATTCAGCAGACGCAGGTGTTGACTCCGTGGTGGATGCTACCGTTCCAGTTATTCTGCTGTAATTTTGGTTCAACCCATGCAATCCATCATTTTGTGATTAAAGAGCCTTTTTATCTTCGGCAGATGACTGCACCCGTTGCTCATCAGGTGATGCGTGATATGGGGGTTAGATTCAATGACCTCGGCACATTCAAGCGTGCGAATCGTTGGGAACTGAATAAGATTGTCGATTAAGCATAACCGGAAGAGTGTAGCGCGGGACGTTATACTCTTTCTCTCGCTGGCAGGACATTGTTTTATTGAATCCTTGTAAAATCTCTTCTTGGATGCAGAAGGTTGCACTGATCGCATTCAATGAAATATCTTGATATTGAAAACTCACACTCACTGTATAGAAATGATGTTCTCTCATCCATCATAATAAAAATTTCACATTGTTGTTCTATAAACGCTATGATTCTAATGAATATCTGATAAGAACAAGTTCCATTAGAGCAGTTAAAAAATGAAAAAAATTGCAGTAGCTTTGGTTTGTTTAGCTCCATTATCAACATCTAGTCTTGCCAATGATTCTACGGGCTATGTTGGGACAGGTGGCATTCAATATCTCAAAAATGCACAGATTGTGATGCAAAGTGAAGACCTGTTTATTAGCAAAAAGCTGATCAAGGTTGATTATGTTTATAACAATTTAAGTAAGAAAGATATTACTGAAACCGTGTTATTTCCCTTGCCGCGTATCGATAATTTCTTTGAAGCGGATTTCGCACATACCGAGCAGCTTCTAAATAGTTTTAAGATTATTGTCGATGGAAAAAATATAAAACCTGAAATGCATGTGCGGACATTTATTCAAAAGGATGAAACATCGCCGCTCATTGATACGACAGATGCATTTAAACAATGTGGCTTTAGTCAGACTGATATGCTCAATCCTTGGGCGAGAAATAACGATGATTATGAATATTATCAAGATAAATTGAGACAATGTAAGCAGCCACAAATACAAAAAATTCTAGCCAATTTCCAAAAAGATGATGTGATTCCGTGGTCATCTCAAGTGATTTATAGTTGGAAACAGACCTTTAAAGCCAATGCATTGACCAAGATTCAACATGCATATGAACCATTGGTCGGTGGTTCTGTTACGTTATATCCAGATGAATATAACCAGAAATTTTGTATGGATGCCAAATTTAAACAGGGACTAAAAAAAGCCAGTGCAGAACATTCGCCGTTTAGTGCTTTAAGCTATATCCTGAGGACTGGAGCAAACTGGGCCAAGCCGATTGAAAAGTTTAAATTGACGATTGAGCGTGATAAAAGCGAGCTGGTGTCTTTTTGCTGGAAGGGAAGCGTCGAAAAAATTAGCCCAACCCGCTTCCAGATGATCAAGCACAATTTCATTCCCAAAAATGATCTGGATATTATCTTTGTGACTGTGAAATAAGCACTCACTGAAGGTCATTCTCATAAAAATTCAATAAATGCCTAGCATCATCAGGGGCGTAACTCTCATACTATCAGGTGGGTTAGGGAGATATGACACAGGATTAAGCGTGAATTTAAAGAATCTGGAAGCATTTTATTGGGTGGTGACTTTAAATAGCTTCAATAAAGCTGCGACTAAATTACAAACCACTCAGCCTGCGGTATCTCAAAAAATCACAGCACTTGAAAATGATCTTGGTTTTAAGATTCTAGATCGAAGTTTTCGTCAGCTTAAACCAACGCATAAGGGCATAACTTTATTTAAGTATGCTGAAAAGTTTATGCGCCTAGAGACGGATTTAGTGGCTGAGCTGACTGAAAATCAGCATTTGACTGGCACAATTCGCTTGGGTGTATCGGAAACTATTGTTTATACATGGCTAGTTGAATATATCGAAAAGGTTCAGCAAGAATTCCCCAAAGTTTCAGTTGAAATTGTGGTCGATCTGACGCCTAACTTACAGGAAGGTGTACGAACAGGTGATCTGGATATGGCTTTTTTACTTGGGCCAACCTTAGCCTTTGAATGTATTGAACAGGCACTGTGTAATTTCGAACTGAGTTTTTTGGCTTCACCTTCGTTTAAAGGTGGAATTGGGCAAATGTCATTTAAGACATTAATGTCTCATACCATTCTGACCTATCCAAAAATTACCTATCCTTATAAAGAACTCAAAGCAAAAATGAAAGAACAAGGGATTGATGAGCCACTTTCAATTACTAGTTATTCATTAGCAACACTGCTACGTCTTGCTGAGCAAGGTTTGGGCATCGCCGTTGTGCCGACCTTAACCGCCTTGAAGGAGATCACTGACGGTCGGCTGGAAATATTAAACACCCCCATTCAGTTAAAAACGTTTCATTTCACCTCAATCTACATTCAAGGCAACGATGTGGCCTTGAAAGAAAAATTAACTGACGTTGCAGTGATGGTGTCGGATAGTGCCATGAAAAGACTGAATGCGCAGATTAAGGCCTAAATGATTGGCGGCATTTTCCAGTTCTTTTTCTCATTCTTATAAGCATTGCTTATTTGCCAAGTGATAAATACAGCTTATAGAACGTGATAAGTAAAATTTATCATTAAAGAGGTTTGAAATAAAATTATTTAAAATTCAAAATCTTGGGTTTAACGGATGATGTAAAAAGTCGTATTGTTCAGCTGGCTGTGCTGTGTTTTTATTTTAAATACAAGATTTGATGAACTCATGTGGTCATTTAGGAACAGAGAATCTTGGTTATTGAAAAGGATTGAAGAATATCATTGGTCAAAAATGATACTTCTGAATCAAATTAAAAATAGCGTTATGAAGCTCAAATGGATGAGGAACGCATTCAATATGTCTTTACTGAAATCTTCTTTTTTATCAGATCGCCAATGGGCCATTGTCGCCTCGATCTTTATGATGGCAACCTCAGCAATGGGGCCAGGATTTTTAACTCAGACCGCTGTATTTACAGTCAAGTTAGGCGCAGCATTCGGCTTCGCCATTTTAGTTTCTATTCTGATTGATTATGTAGTTCAACAGAATATTTGGCGAGTGGTCACACTGACGCAAATGCGTGCATCAGATATTGCCAATAAAGCATTACCGGGTAGTGGTTATTTACTGGCTTTTCTGGTGATTTTGGGCGGTTTTTTCTTTAGTGTCGGTAACATTGCAGGTGCAGCTTTAGGCTTAAATGCACTTTTTGGTCTAGACACAAAGTGGGGCGGTATTTTAAGTGGTGCATTAGCCATTTTGATTTTTGCTTCAAGAAAAGCCACGCTTGCCATGGATAAAAGCATGATTGTGTTGGGATTGCTGAAAATCATCCTGATCATCATCGTCGCAGTCATTGTGATGCCTCCTGTTGGGCAAGCGGTACAGCAAACCTTTGCGCCAGATCAGATCGACTTTGCCATTATTACTACCATTGTCGGTGGTACGGTGGGTGGTTATATCTGCTATGCGGGTGCACACCGTTTACTCGATAAAGGCGCGGTTGGCCCTGAAAATATTGATGAAGTTGCGAAAGCTGCGACTAAGGGCATTGTCGTGGTTGGTATCATGCGCTATGTGTTGTTTTTAGCATTTTTAGGTGTGGTGGTGAGCGGTGCAACGATTGATTTAGCCAGCCATGACGCCAATCCGGCAGCGCAAGCATTCCAATATGCAGCGGGTACATTTGGTTTTAAATTATTCGGTTTAATTTTCTGGGCAGCGGGTATTAGTAGCACCATTGGCGCAGCATATACTTCAGTGTCATTCTTTACTGCGTTTAAAAAGAATTTAACACCAAAACAAACCAACTATACGACCATTACCTTTATTGCATTAGCTTTATTGCTCTATGTGTTATTGGGTGCAACTCCAGCAGGTCTACTCATTTTTGTCGGTGGTTTTAACGGTCTGGTGTTGCCAATTGGTCTTACAATTTTTGTGTATGTAGCTGCATGCCGTAAAGATTTAATGGGTAATTATAACTATCCAAAATGGTTACTTATTTTGGGTGGGTTAACATGTCTGTTGACGTGGTGGATGGGTTATATGTCATTTACGACAGTGTTTAACTATTTGACCAAGCTTTAAGCCAGACGACGTGAAGAGATAAAGGAATAATGCCATGTTTGTAGATTTAAATAGTGATTTGGGTGAAAGCTTTGGCTCATGGAAAATGGGTAATGATGATCAGATCTTACCTGTCGTGACCAGTGCCAATATTGCGTGTGGCTTCCATGCGGGCGACCCGCTCGGCATTTTAAAAACGGTTCGTAAAGCAGTTGAGCTTGGTGTGACCATTGGCGCTCACGTGTCTTATCCAGACCTTGTAGGCTTTGGCCGCCGTAATATGGATTTGTCGCGTGATGAACTGATTGCCGATGTGCTTTACCAAATTTCTGCACTCGATGGCTTGGCAAAAGTGGCAGGTTCAAAAGTGCAATATGTTAAACCACATGGCGCGCTTTATAACACCATTGCACATGACCAAGCTCAGGCAGCAGCAGTGATTGATGCGATTAAAATGTATAACCCTGAACTGGTTTTAGTGGCTTTGGCTGGGTCGAACCTAGTTGAGCAGGCACGTGCGGCTGGTTTAAAAGTGGTGTCTGAAGCATTTGCAGATCGTGCTTATAACAGCGATGGTTCACTGGTATCTCGCCGTTTAGAAGGTGCTGTTTTGCACGACTCGGCATTTGTTGCGAGCCGTGTGGTGTCTATGCTTAAAAAAGGTGGGGTTGAATCAATTGACGGCGTATTTACTCCAATTCAAGCCGACACCATTTGCTTACATGGCGACACCGATGGTGCGCTAGAGATGTCGGCAGCTATTAAAGCCGAGCTTGTAAAAAACAATATTGAAATCCGCCCATTTGTAAACAAAGCATAAGGATGAGCACCATGTATAAGGATATTAAAGTCGACCCAGCTCAGCTTGAAGCCGCTTTAAATGCGCGTTTAAAAATCCGTGCAGGTTTTGATAAACCGACAGCAGGCATGGCTGCGGGCATGACGCAGGTCAACATGATTTCGGTGCCAAAAGAGTGGGCATATGACTTTTTACTCTATGCACACCGTAACCCACAAAGCTGCCCAGTGCTTGATGTGCTCGAAGAAGGTATTTATGCAACTAAACTTGCGGCAGACTCAGACATTCGAACTGATTTCCCGCGCTATCGTATTTGGAAAGATGGGGAAATGGTCGATGAAGTGACCGATGCAAGCGAGATTTATAACGCTCACCCTGATTTGGTGACTTTCTTAATTGGTTGTAGTTTTTCTTTTGAAACGGCTTTGCAAGAAGCGGGTATTGAAGTTCGCCATATTCATGACGACACCAATGTGCCGATGTATTTAAGCAATATCAAGTGTGAACCAGCAGGGCGTATTTCAGGAAATATGGTGGTTTCCATGCGACCAATTCCATCTCATCAAATTAGTGAAGCGGTAAAAATTACCTCACGTATGCCAAGCGTGCATGGCGCACCTGTACATATTGGTCATCCTGAAAGTTTAGGAATTTCGGATGTAAATAAACCCGATTTTGGTGATGCTTCTCGTATTGAAGCGGGCGAAATCCCTGTGTTTTGGGCATGTGGGGTAACACCGCAAGCGGCAGTCATGAACTCGAAAATTCCTTTTGCGATTAGCCATGCACCGGGTCACATGTTTATTACCGACATTCCTGACCGCGCTTGGATTGGCTAATTGAGCTAAAGAAGAATTAAAAGGATAAGCAAATGCGTTTTTTATCGGTAAACGCCGATTGTTTTCTGATTGAGCTTGCGAGCCTTGAAGAAACTTTGGCGTTGTACAATAAATTGCAAAATACGCAATTGAATGGAATTAAAGACTTAGTCCCCGCTGCAAAAACAATTTTGGTTTTTTTCAACGAGATTGAAACCAACTTTCAAACGCTGGTTGCTTCAATTCAGAGCCTTAAAGTTGATTCTGGATTTGAGCGTAGCAGCCAAGAAGTGATTGTGCCGATTCGTTACGATGGTGAGGACCTTGCTCAGGTTGCCGAGTTACAAGGGTTGTCTGTTGCCGATGTGATTAGAAAGCACCACCAAAGCGTGTGGAATGTCGCTTTTATTGGTTTTGCGCCCGGCTTTGCGTATATGAGCAGTCCCGATAAGCCTTTTACCGATATTCCACGCTTAACGGTTCCGCGTAAAAAAATACCGTCAGGCTCTTTGGGTTTGGCTGGAAAATACTCTGGTATTTACCCAAAAGACAGTCCGGGCGGCTGGCAGCTGATTGGTACAACATCAGAAAAAATGTGGGATTTAGAGCGTAAAAACCCTGCATTGCTGTTACCGGGCATGACTGTACATTTTGAAGATGTCACGCATCGTCCAACCACTGTAGCTGTACCGCAGCAAATCACGCGTACAGTTGAGCCGAAACAATCTGTACCACTATTTACGATCACTGCGCCAAGTTTACAAATGCTTATTCAAGACGAAGGGCGCTTAAATCAGACCAATATTGGTGTTGGGGTTGCAGGTGCAATGGATTTATCTGCCATGCATAGTGCTAACCGTATTGTAGGTAACCCAACCGATACACCCATTATTGAAGTTTTAAATGGCGGTCTAAAAGCCAAAATGCAGCATGCATGTGTTATTGCGGTGGCTGGGGCTATTTCAAACATTCGTGTGAAATTTGCCGAAGGGCAAACCGTAGACTTTGCAAGCTATCAACCGATTGATTTGGATGAAGGCGATGAATTTCAAATTCAGCCACCAACAGCAGGTTTAAGAAACTATTTGGCAGTTCGTGGTGGCATCGATGTTGAGCCAGTGCTCAATAGTGCTTCTTTTGACAGCTTGGCGGTATTAGGGCCAGAGCCATTAAAACTTGGAGATACCATTTATCAAGGACAGATAAAGGCAGCCAATATTAGCGTAAATGAAGTAGGTAAAAGCAATTTGCCTCAAGCAGGTGAAGTGGTTGAGCTAGATATTGTGATGGGGCCGCGTACAGACTGGTTTGAACAAGACAGTATTGAGCTGCTCTGTCAGCAAGAATGGCTCGTGACCAATGAAAGCAACCGAGTCGGGCTAAGACTTTCAGGTGAGCAGTCTTTAACGCGCAAAATTACCCATGAACTGGAAAGTGAAGGCACATGTATTGGTGCTTTGCAGATACCGCCGAGCGGCCAACCCGTTTTATTTATGAATGATCACCCTTTAACGGGCGGATATCCGGTCATTGGCTCTGTTGCTAAACACCATTGGGACTTGGTGGCACAGATTCCAGCAGGTTGCCGCATCAAATTTAAAAAAATTGCCGAATTTACAGATTTTGAGAATGAATGATGAATACAGAAAAATTATTGATTGCGAATCGTGGTGAAATTGCCGTTCGTATTATCCATGCTTGCCGTGACATGGGAATTTCATCGGTCGCGTTATATGCAGATGACGACATTGGCAGCATGCATGTCGAACTTGCAGACGAAGCATGGGGTTTGGCTGGTACGACTGCCAGTGAAACCTATTTAAATATTCCTGCGATTATTGAAGTTGCAAAGAAATCGAAAGCAACCATGGTTCATCCGGGTTATGGCTTTTTATCTGAACGTGCTGAGTTTGCCCAAGCCGTGATTGATGCGGGCTTAAAATGGGTAGGACCATCACCAAGTGCCATTGAAAAACTAGGTGATAAAATCGAAGCACGTAAAATTGCTGCTTCGGTCGGTGCGCCCTTAGTTCAAGGTACGCAAGATCCACTTAATAATGCAGAGGAAGCTTTAGAGTTTGCCAAGCAATATGGTTTACCAATTGCTATTAAAGCTGCGTTTGGTGGTGGCGGACGTGGCTTAAAAGTCGCGTGGAAACTTGAAGAAGTTCAAGAGCTTTATGAGTCGGCAGTACGAGAGGCAAAAGCTGCCTTTGGTCGTGGTGAGTGTTTTGTCGAGCAATATCTTGATAAACCCCGCCATGTAGAAGCGCAAGTAATAGCTGACCAACATGGCAATATTGTGGTATTGGGTACACGTGATTGTTCGTTGCAACGTCGTAACCAGAAGTTAGTTGAAGAAGCGCCAGCACCATTTATTAGCGACGAGATTTATCAACAAATTTTAAGCTCGGCAAAAAACATTTGTCAGGCTGCAAACTATGTGGGTGCGGGAACAGTTGAGTACTTACTGAGTCGTGACGGCAAGCTTTCATTTTTAGAAGTAAATACGCGTTTGCAAGTTGAGCACCCAGTGACCGAAGAAACCTCAAAAGTCGATTTGGTGGTTGAGCAAATTCGCGTGGCTCAAGGTGAAGTGCTTTCTATTAAAGAAACACCGAAAGCGCAGGGACATGCCATTGAGTTTCGTATTAATGCTGAAGATCCAGCTCGCGGGTTTATCCCAGCCTTTGGTGTGTTGAGTTTATTTGAAGCGCCGTTTGGTCATGGTGTACGTGTTGATACAGGTGTTCGAACTGGCTCTTTAGTGTCTAGCCACTTTGATTCACTCATGGCAAAACTGATTGTGACTGGCCCAACCCGTGAAGTTACAATAGCTCGTGCTAGACGTGCTTTGAAGCAATTTAAAATTGAAGGCGTGGCTTCGGTTTTAGATTTCCACCGTGCGGTACTCAATGAACCTGATTTTACCGATGAGTTTAATGTCCATACGCGTTGGATCGAAAATGACTTTAAACAAGAGTTGAAACCGACTAAACGCGGCATTCCGAACCATCAACAACCGATGTTGCTGAGCTACATTGAAATTGATGGCAAGTTACATCGTTTAGGTTTACCTGCAGGTATGTTTGCACAAGGCCCAGCAACCGCAGTTCAAGCCCAAACCGCTGAACCAGAAGTGAGTGCCGAGCATTTACTAGCCCCAATTAATGGTGTGATGAGCGCTTGGAAAGTCGAAAATGGCGAGCAAGTCACCGAAGGTCAAGTGGTTGCCATTATGGAAGCTATGAAAATGGAAGTACAAGTACTGGCGCATCGCAGTGGCGTTATTCAGATTAGTGTAGAGAAGGGCGCGACTAGTCAGGCAGATAGCATCATTGGCACGATCTGTTAAGTTTATTCAATAAACTTACAGAAAATTTTTGGCCTGATGACGCTAATCTGCTTTATCAGGCTGAATTCACCCTATTTGTTTGAAATAGAAAAATATATAACCAGATATAAGGCTAAATTTTGTTGAAGAATCAAAATATTGTGTGAAATATAACTAAATTACAGAGAGAGTTTAATTTTAAATTGTGATTTTAATCACAGATTTATCTGAACTAAGGAAAGTTTCAACTGATTAGTTTTTGCTTTTAAATTATTGTTTTTTAATATTTTACAAGAAGATCTACATTTTTCGTTACAACCCTTTAGTCGACAAACTTTGTTTTTATTTGCGATATTCGCTTGCAAACTTAGCAAAGGAATTTGCCTATGGTGTCATTTTTATTCATTGGTTTGATCATTACGATTTTACTTACACCAGGTCCAACGAATACATTATTGGCTTCATCTGGAATTCAGGTTGGTGTAAAACATTCACTTAAATTAATCCCATCTGAGGTTTTAGGCTATCTTATTGCGATTACAACTTGGGGATTTTTACTGGAGTCGGTTTCCCATTTAGTACCGTGGTTGCCTCCGTTATTAAAGCTATTTAGTGCTGTTTTTATTATTTATTTAGCTGTAAAGCTTTGGTTAACCTCAACAAAAGAAATTGATTTAAATCAGCCATTGATTACATCTAAGGCATTATTTGTTGCAACCCTGCTTAATCCGAAAGCGTTATTATTTGCTTCAGCCGTCTTTCCACATACAGCATGGTTGAATCCAGATCAATATTTTATCCATATGGGAACATTTTTAGCCCTGATTACGCCAATTGCATTTTTATGGATTGCTTTTGGAACCATGTTGATTTCTAATAAAATCGTTTGGTTAAATCAACGTAACTTGCAACGAACTGCTGCTTTTATTTTAACTTTTTTTGCAATGCCTTTAGCTTTTTCGGCAATTACATCTTTTTAATTTATTTAGCTTTTTTCAATTTTTAAAATGGAGTTATTTGATGAACAATATAAAAATCAAAGTAAAGGATCAATTTGAGGCTGAAAACATAGCCGTTGCCTTAATTCGAAAGGCGAATGATCAAGAAATCCCTTTATTTAAAAGAATAGAACACATTGAAATTGAAGGAGAGATCCTTCTGCCAAATATGGAACTTCTTTATGAAAATCCAAAAGATGGTCGTATCTATAGATTTATAGAGGAATTATAATTGAGTTACTGAGAGACTTATATTCTCGATGATAAGGTGAATTCCATGATCAAAAGTCATGGAATTTTTTGTTGCTATTATTCGATTGAATTATTTAAATTTTTTTGCTTATATTTATCTATTTCCTAGAAGCCAAGCGTTTGAAAATTATTGGTAATTAAAAAAATATAATAAACAAGATGCTTAAGCGTATTTGATTTGTTGTTTTTTATAAAGAAATTATATTAATTAATGG
>NZ_LZPJ01000093.1:0-23315 GCF_001729365.1 Acinetobacter sp. YK3 | reverse complement strand
AATAAAACTTTACTTAATTCTATTTTTCATTACATTTCGTCAAAAAAAACTAAAAAAAAGCTGTTTTTTTCTATAAAAAAAGGTATCTTCAACAGACAGGGATGTAGTGTTTTTAAACACTAAAATAAAACGAATAAGGCAAGTTGTGCCATAGTTAGAAAAAGAGACTTATGTTAGAGATCGCTTTAGGCTCAGCATTGATGTATTACTTTACAACGCAAGCCTTTGAAATTGAGAAAAAGCCAGAGGGGACTGTTCATTACACAGAAACTCTCGATTCCCGTAATCCTTCTTTTACTCGTAATCATCGCGAAGCCGTGGTGATTAAGCCTGCTGTTGAAGATCAATTCAGGGGAATTGTACGTCAAGCTTATGACTATAGTTGTGGATCTGCGGCCTTAACCACGCTATTAAATGGATATGGTGGTTTGCGCTTGACTGAACAACAGACAATGACTGGTTTGCTTCAATATGGTGAGTATCAACGTATTATCGAGCGCCGTAGTTTCTCCTTGTTAGATATGAAACGTTTCGTTTCAGCATTGGGGCTAACAAGTGGTGGTTACCGTGGCGAGTTTTCTGATCTAACTGCTTTGAAGCAACCTGCAATTGTTCCTATTACCTATGCGGGTTTTAAACATTTTGTAGTATATAAAGCATATAAAGATGGAAGAGTTTATGTCGCTGATCCTGCTTTAGGCAACATCAGTTTTGATGAGATTCGATTTAAAGAAATCTGGGATAACAATACATTATTTATTGTTGATATACCTCAACAGTACCAAAAGAATTTATTGGCACTTCAAGATTCTGATATGCGTCATGTGGAAGATGCAACAGTAAATCGATATGCCCTTGCTGATATTCAATATCCAACGCAACAGTTTGAGAAACTTGCAGATAAGAGCTCAACAATGCGTCGAGTATTGGATACGAACTCTACCTCAGACACTTATAACCAACCAATTACGACGTATATGCGCTTATATTACAAGCGGAAATAGTTAATAAAAATCAGTAAAATTAATGTAATAGGATGCAAAGTAAAATGAATCATACATGGATGAAGATGACTGTGTTGGCGTTGAGTTTAAGCGCAATCACATCAACACTTTACGCAGCAGAGGAACAGCAACCTGTAGTTGAATCTACAGCACCTCAAACAGATGAAGCAGCAGCTACAAGCAATGAGACCACCAGCCCGCCTGTGGAGGAGACGACGAGTCCCGTTGCACCAGCGGTAGAAACCAGTCAGGCTGATCAAGCAGCGAGTGCATTACAGAAAAAAGAAACAGATGCAACTCAAGAAACCAACCTGCAAGAAGTTTTTACTTCGAATGAACGTCAGTACTCGCTAATCAAAAAAGGTGTTTTTTCATCCTACTATGACATTGACTACACCTATTATCGTGATACTCGTGTCGATGCCTCTATGGAGGATGGTAGCTTAAGAAATCTAAGATTTGAAGAAGATGCCAATCACACTTTAACCAATACATTTACAGTGCAATATGGTTTATTAGACAATGTTACCTTGTCTGCGTCATTACCTCTGGTTGCAAAAAAAGAATTATTGAAAGATACGACTGCTGCTGGTTTGGGGGATATTAACTTTGGAGCACGTTGGGAACCATTCCCACTAAAACAAGGACGTCTTCCTTTAGTTTTATTTGGTAGTTTATCGACTAAAACGGGCGACAGCCCTTATGACATCGGAATAGACGAACTTTCAACAGGTAAGGGGTATTACTCTGTTGGTGTTGGCGCAAGTACCCGTAAATATATTGATCCAGTTGTACTATTTAGTTCTGTATCTGCTAACTATGGTTTTAAAGAGTCAGGTCTAGATCAGGTCAGAGGGCAAAGAATATTAGAAAGTTTTGATCCTGGTGTGAGTGGTGGCTTTGCTTTTGGTTTTGCCTATTCATTTAACTATGACGTGTCACTGACCATGTCATATCAACAAAGCTTTAATACAGGCGCAAAATTTTATTTTAAAGAAGGCGAAAGCTACGAGTCAGCTGACCAGAGTAGTGCCATGCTATCTTTTGCTTTAGGGGTGCGCGTATCTCCTGAAACGATTGTAAATGGTACGGTTGGTATTGGCTTAACTGAAGATGCACCAGATGTGTCACTTGGTCTATCTTTCCCACTTGACATTATAGGTTTTGGCAAAAAAATTCGTTAAGGAGATGTAATGGTGAAACACCTTAGATTATGTCCTTTAACGATAGCCGTATTTTTTGCTGGTTTATCTACTGTTGCCAATGCACAGTTAGGACAAGACTTATCTGTAGACTTAAGGTCACTTGCTTTAGGGAATGCTGTAACCGCAGATCCTCCAGGCATTAGTGCTGTGCATTTTAACCCTGCAGCACTTGCGAAATTAGAGGGTTTACAAACTGATGTACAAGGGATTTTGGCAAATTTTGCCATTAAACGTGATTATTCGGCACCTGCTGGCTACAACGTTTTTGGTTACTCAGATGACCCATTGGTTTGTAATGATGGCCCTGAAATTGATTCCAATATCTGTACAGATTTTAAAGGTACAGTGCATGGGGATGTGGAATATGCCAGTATTTACGTTCCGATTCTCAAGAAAATTGTTGATTTGGGGCCTAACTCACCATTAGTCGCACCAACTGCTGGTATTTCATATAAGCCACCTGGTTCAAAAGTGACTTATGCAACTGCAGTTTATGCACCTTTAGTTGCTGGTTTTGGTGCGGAAGATGGTAATCCAAGTAACTATATGGGGCAACAGGTTGCTTTAGAGCGTATTACTTATTTATCGCCGTCTTTTGGTTATCAGGTGAATGATCATTTATCACTCGGTGCTTCATTCGGCATGTCCTATCAGGCAATTGCCTTGAAAACAGATTTACGTTTCCCGAATGAAATGATCGGTGTATTACGTATGGTGGATGATGTTGTTTGTCGGCCATTTAAAGACAACGGCGATATCATTACTGATTTATTGTTATTCGGTATTTGTAATGCCAAAGAAGGAATGAACCCGTTTAATAAAATGGGTGCCATGGATGTTTCTTTGGAGCAGTCCTTAAGTCCAAGCTATAACTTGGGCTTACTTTGGGAGCCAACTGATGACTTTAGCTTTGGTATGGTGTATCAAAGTGAAGCCAAAATGCGCTTAAAAGGCAAATATTTAATTAATAATGCGGTAGCTCCACAGCAACTTGTTGCTGGATTAAACTCCTCTGCAACAGGGCAGATTCTTGCTGCGATTCTGGGATTACCTGGCTATGTGCCAGATGTAGAATCAGGTTTGGTTGCGATGGATTTCAAATATCCTCAGCACTTTAAAGCAGGGATTAAATATAAAATATTCCCAGATTTGCAAATGAATTTTGACGTAGGCTGGACCGACTTCTCGGCTTGGGACAAATTTAGATTTGAGTTTGACCGACAAATTTCATTACTTAAAGTTGCCAAGCTGCTTTCCAATGATGTGACAGACCGTTCCTTAGCTTTACCATTACGTTTCCAGTCCTCTTGGCGTTGGGGCATAGGTTTTGAATATTCTGCGACAGATCGTTTGAAATTACGGATGGGGTATGAACCTCGTACAAGTTCTATTCCAGATGACAAACGAAATACCATGGTACCGATTAACAATGCACAACTATTTGGTCTAGGTATTGGTTATCGTTTTGATCAGGATACAGATTTGGATTTGTCCTTAGGTTTCTTGCGTAGCCGTGATGATATTCCAGCTAACACCAGTAGTTTATCGAACCAGACTGGGGTGGGTAATATCTTATTAAACCCTTATGCAGGCCTAAATGTAAAAACAAATACCAAAGTCACCTTACTTGGCATTAACTACAGAACAAAATGGTAATGTATAAAATGATTAAACAGCCTCTGCTCGTGACCTTGTTCGTTGTTTTGTCAAGCGGGGGAGCTGTGTATGCAGAAGAGGGTTTCTATACAATCATTGGCCCAGATGGTCGGCCAATGATTATTCCTCAGAAAAAACAATCTCAGCCTGTAAAAACGATACCAGTTCAGCAAAAGCAAGAAAAGGTCACACAGGTTGAGAAAGTAGAAACAGTTGTGTTGGAGAAAAAGCAGCAAGATAAAGAGGCTGTTTCTTCAAAGCCAGCTGCTGCAATGGTAATGCCTAAAGAGCCTTCAATACAAAAACAAAATACCGATGCAAGTGTTTCCCATTCTCCTGTCATCGCACCTGCATCAGCTAAACAAGTGAAAAAAATAGTTGAGGTTAAAAAAGAGCAACCACAGCCACCTGTGGCAGAAACAGCACGACCAACAGTGATGTCATCACAAAAATCTCACCCCCTTCATATTGAGCCTACTATTTCGGCTAAACCATCTTTAACATCAGAAAAGCCGAATAAGAAAGAAGTCGTGGTACCAAGTCAACAATCTAGTGATGCTGTGAATGTTGAGAACTCTACATCAGCGCCGCTTTCTAAAATTGATGGCGTAGAATACGTAAATAATGAATATTTAGAAGACCTAGAATTTAATCTCGACGGCAAAAAACGTTTTTATACAATGCCTGATGGAACTGGACGTATGGAAACAATTGAGCGTAAAAAAGGTGTAAACCAGTCGATGCTCAATAGATTATTGAACCGAAAACCTAAGCCTGAAGAACCGATCGTTTTATCGAGTACTTATATACGTTTATCTGCTGAAGACTTGGCAGCAACTTTTGAAAATGATCGTTGTTTCTTAAAGGATTATAAGAAATCAATTAAGACTTTAACGCCTAAAAAAGAAGTTGGTATCTGGCCGAGAAAGCCCTTAAAAGAAAAGTTTGAGTATGAAGTGGTCAAGCTAGACCACTCCGTAGAATATATGCAAATTGCTTCTTACGCCTCAAGTAATGAAAAGCCTGTTTATTATTGGCCGTTGGTCGTCTTTCTAGATGAAAAAGGCTGTGCGCAGGAGGCTGTAAGTGGTTTTAAAAATAACTTGGTGAATACAACACTGCTGCAACATTCAGCGATTCAAGGCGTGATTAAAATTCCACCAAAAGCTGAATATATGATGATGACTCCACTCGCTTCTGCAATTGATGTGCCTGAAAGCGAATTATCAAATCAAGGCCAGATAAGGATCTCTGCTTTAAAGTAAGCATTAACAGGATTGAAATGTATGAATAAGAAAATATTATTACCTTTTGCAGTATCTACGCTTGCACTGATGTTACATGGTTGTGGTGGTGAAAGTGCCAAGATTAATGAAGATCCAACCAAAGGTGTTGAAGGTATAACGTCAAATACGAGCTGTAGTGTGACAGCAGATAATTGTTTGCGATTTGCAGTGGACTATCCTGTTACCGGGCTTAATTTTGATTGCAGTTCCGATAATATCAACCATTTCGCGACAAAACTGGAAGGTAATGTTGTTACAGGTGCTTGTAAGTTAGGTGACAGGATTAATTTTTATATTCAGGGGCAAGGCGCTCGTAAAATTAATTTAGGCACTATCAATTTAGATGATATTTCTAAAACAAAATTAGCAATACCACCAAGAATACGTCTTATCGATTTAGCTATTGCAATGACTGGCCAAACTCCAACTGCATTAGATATGAGTGATAATACAACTCGAGTAGCGGTTGCTTTGATTAAGATTCTGCAGAGTCTTGGTGTTGAAAACGGTGATAATGTCATCGGGGATATTCAACCGATAGAATTGAGTAAAGAAAAAAAAGATCAATTGAGCAGTATTAGTAAGGATATTGGTACACAAGAGTTTATTAGTGGGGAATATGTTGAGGTCCTAAAACCTTGGCTAAATGTTGAAAAGGTTTCTGATGAGCAAGCTTTAGTCTTGTTAACTGATTTATTAAATTTATCAAATACAGGAGTATGGCAGGCGGATGTACCGTTTGCTAAAGTTGGTGATAATGACTCTACTTCGGCTGCGATTGCGGATGGTTTCTTTGGATGTAACCGAGAAATTTATGCTGATTGTACTAAAGCAAGTGATAATTTACTCCATTCTATGGGAAGTTTCTTACTCATTTCTGATCGTCAGGGCTATATTTTGGGGTATGGCCAACAATGGCGCGGACCTGCCTCTGTCGTAGATAAGATTGTTATTCCTTATGTTTTAACAACCAAAGTTAAACCACAAAAAATGCAGGTAAATGCGCAAAACTTGTGGTTCAATCAAATTGATAAGTTCATTAATCCAGATCAGCCTTTGCGTTTTAGTCTAAATAATGAAAAGTCTGAAGATTTATTGTTGACGCAAGGGAAATTGATTAATGGAACCGCGATAGCAGGAACAGAACGTATATATAAACAATTAAGTAAACTGAAGGACAGTGATACTGTTGACCCTAAGCTATTAGGAGCATGGCAACATACAATTGCAGGACAGACTTATAAGGGACGATTTGATATTTTTCGAGTAAATCCTTCAACTTATTTGTCAAAAGATATTTTTAGAACTGAAAAAAATGTTCAGTCAAAACAATCATATATTTTCCCTTTATATGCAACTTTAAATTTCAAATTCCAAAACAATGATTTTCCTGCTGTAGATATTGGTATCGTCATTGATGAAAAGGGTGATATTCGTACCGATATAAAAGCAGATGCAACAGCGACCGATAAGTCTGGAGTTTGTGGCACGGTTAAGTCTGTGAATACTGATGGAACATTTACTGATAGTAATGATCAGATTCAATATCGTATTGGTACAACTGCAGCAACTGAATTTAGTAATGTAGATAAGTCACTTGTGGTGCGGATGATTTTATCAAATCCAAAGTTTGGTAATGTAGATGGTGCTATATTTGGTTTGAATTTAACTGCTGGAACAGGCGCAAAAATTAATATACATAACTTGTTGGCTGGACAAGCCAATGGGATTAATTTGACTAATTTCACTAATGACACCCTAAGTTGGTCAAATACTTATGCAGGTCACCAACTTATTTATAATGAGAGATATGATAATTTAAAAGATGATACCGAAAGAAATAAATATATTAAACCGACTGATGAGGAGCGTGCTTTAGCGAAACGTTATTCGGGTACCGTAAATATTAGAATTGCAGATCAAAAAATTCCAGCGTGTAATGCAATCAAGATAAAATCTTGATTGGCAGCAAAATAAAAAAGACCGCATTTATGCGGTCTTTTTTATTTATCCTGTATGGTCCAGACGTGTACCGAGCGTTTCTAAATGTGTTGGAAAATGTCCACTTTTACGGTCAGCAAAATAATGTCGTAGAGTTTGCTCTACACTTGGGAAAGCAAGTTCTTTCCATGGAATTTCATATTCTTCAAATAAGCGACATTCGATACTTTCTTCACCCGCACCGAACTGTCCTTGTTTTAATAAGGCCTTAAAGAGTACGTAGATCTGTCCGATACGCGGGATATTGTACATGCAATAGAGTTGTTCGATTTCAACTTCGGCTTCAGCTTCTTCTCTGGTTTCGCGTGCTGCACCTTGTTCCATGGTTTCAAATAATTCCATGTACCCCGCAGGTAAAGTCCAGAGACCATAACGTGGTTCAATGGCTCGACGGCACAGTAAAACTTTATCGTCCCATAGTGCTAATGCACCGCAAATGACTTTGGGATTTTCATAATGGATGTTGCCACAATGTGTGCAGACCAATCGTGATTTATGATCACCAAGTGGAATTTTTGCTTCAGTTTGATGTCCACACGCAACGCAAAAGCTCATAGTTATCATCAGCCGTAGAGATAACTCAGCATAACCGAATTTTTATGACTTCGCATCATGATCTATGATTGCAGCTAAAAATTCGGCTATGATGCTGATTAAGGAAAATGAGAACAAGAGATAATTGAGATGGAAGAACCATCGTTAATCGCGCTTTTACAACAACGGTTACGTTTTTCCAAACGAATCCAGCAGGCGGATGCTGCTGTATTAATTGCGATTACACAAGAAAGTCAGCCTAAAGTTTTGCTCACGCGCCGTTCGATGCAGTTGTCTCAACATGCAGGGGAGGTTTCCTTTCCTGGTGGAAAACGTGATCCGAGCGATACCAGTAATATTGTAGTGGCCTTGCGTGAAGCGCAAGAGGAAACGGCACTGAACCCCTTTGATGTCAAACTGTTGGGCGATCTGCCGATTCAGCGGGCACGCAGTGGTTTGTCTGTTAAGCCGATCGTGGGGCTAATTCCTGCTCAAGTGGATCTGGTGGCGCAACCGACCGAGATTGATCGGATTTTCTTTGTCCCATTACAAGAACTCATCGATGCACCTCCTTTGCCTTATGAAGTTCGTTTGGCTCGTCAATCGTTATATTTCCCGAGTATGCAAGTGGATAGTGAAGTGGTGTGGGGGTTGACTGCGCGGATGTTGGTGTCTTTATTTCAATATGGATTAGGCTATCAAAAAAGCTGGCCTTTTCTCGTGAATCCTCCGCACTTTGGGATTGCAAAGTTCTAATTTTTTTAAGAGTTTTTTATCATGATGTATACCTATCAGGGATTGAGTCCGAAAGCTTTACATGAACCTTGGGATGGCTGGGTTGCGCCAACAGCGACAGTCATTGGTCAAGCAGAGCTTGGTCGGCAAGTGAGTATCTGGTTTGGTGCAGTGGTTCGTGCTGACAATTGTGTGATACGGATTGGGGATTTCTCGAATATTCAGGAAAATGCCGTGTTGCATACTGATGCTGGTATTGAATTGACTATTGGCGAATATGTGACGGTTGGACATAAGGTCATGTTACATGGTTGTACTATTGGTGATAATTCGCTGATTGGCATGAATGCGGTTATTTTGAATAACGCCGTGATTGGTAAGAATTGTATTATTGGTGCTAATGCGCTGATTCCAGAAGGAAAGGTTATTCCAGATAATTCTGTAGTGATGGGGTCTCCCGGAAAAGTAGTGAAAACACTGGATGAACAAGGGGCTGCACGTTTGCGTTTAAGTGCCTTGCATTATGCAGAGCATTATAAAAACTTCTTAAATCTGGAACCCTTTACTTTTTAACGCCTATTTAAAAATGAAGTCTTGATATTGCCAAGTTTATGCTTGGCTTTTTATTAAGATAAAAAAGCCAAGAACTCGCCTATCGCGTTTGAGTGGAGTATGATACTCGACGTTTTTTATCTCTTTTGGGCTAAGGTTTTTGCATGAAGTTGCTGGCATTGGAAACTGCAAATGAGCAGTGTTCTGTTTCATTAATTGATGATACTCAAGAACTCTATTTTCAGTTGGATGATCGGCCGAAAGCACAAACGCAAACAATTTTGCCTTTAACCGAGCAAGCCTTATTACAAACCCAAACTCAACTTGCTGATTTGGCAGCAATTGCGTTTAGTCGCGGCCCCGGTTCATTTAGTGGGGTGCGTATTAATGCTGCCGTTGCACAGGCTTTGGCTTGGTCACAGGATTTACCCGTGATTCCAGTTTCTAGTTTGCAAGCGTTGGCGCAAGCTGCTTATCGTGTTACGGGTTTAACGCAAGTTACAGCTGTACTCGACGCACGCATGCAGGAAGTTTATATCGCCAACTTTAGTCTGGATGAGCAGGGTATGATGCAGGCGATGGATGAAGAAAAATTATTAAATTACGAACAAGCTTCTGCATATTGCAAATTTACGCCGATTGGTTCGGGTTCAGAATTAATTAAGCCAACTGGAATAGACTCCGCTGAGGTTTCCATTCAAAACACGACACTGGTACAGATTAAGGCAACAGCACAAGATATTGCTGTGATTGCCAGAAGCTATGCGGAACAGCAAAAATGGGTCGATGCTGAACATGCGCTGCCTGTATATTTACGTGATGATGCGTGGAAAAAAATTCCAGAACAAGGTAAGGCGAATTAAGGTTAATTATGGATCTTTTATTGCTATTTAAAGCAGCAATTATGGGCTTGGTTGAGGGGATTACCGAGTTCCTGCCCATTTCAAGTACAGGACATCTCATTTTATCAGGACAACTTCTTGATTTCTGGACGATTGAAAAAAGAGATATGTTTGCTGTTGCCGTGCAGATTGGGGCAATTGCCGCGGTTATTTATGAATATTGGGGTAAATTGTGGGGAGCACTGATTGGCGCGCTCACTGGACAAGAGCAGGGTCGCCGTCTGAGTCTGAACCTGATCATCGCGTCTATTCCCATCGTAATTATTGGCCTGACTTTTGGTGATGTGGTCAAAGCCTATTTATTTAATGCGATTACCGTTGCGATTGCCTTGATTGTCGGTGGTTTTATTATTCTATGGGCAGAACGTCGACCACATCAGATCGTCACCAAAGAAGTGGATGATCTGAGTTTTAAACAGGCGACGCTCATTGGTTTGATTCAGTGTTTGGCCTTGATTCCAGGGACTTCACGTTCAGGTTCAACCATTATTGGTTCATTATTTTTAGGTGTATCTCGTAAAGCCGCAGCTGAATTCTCATTCTTCTTGGGAATCCCTGTACTGATGGGCGCTGGCTTACTGGATATGTACAAGATGCGTCATGAATTGCACAGCAATGACATGATGGTCTTAGCCGTCGGTATTATTGTTGCTTTCATTTCTGCCTTGGTTGTCATCCGTGCCTTGATTCGCTATGTGTCTAAGCATGACTTCACGGCATTTGCGTATTATCGAATTGTATTTGGTTTATTTATCTTAGCGACGTGGTGGACAGGTTGGGTGCATTGGTAATGCAGATGGAGTGTTGGTATCAAGCGGAATATGAACAGGCATTTCAGCAATTGAAAAGCCGTTTAGCTGAATTGAATGTTCAGTTGAATGGTCAAGTGGTTGAAAAAATTAATGCCCGTTTTTTACGTTTGAATCCTGAAATGGCTTTGCTCATCGATAGCGATGGGCTGAGCCTTGCTGCCAACGGGATGAAAATGCAACCTGACTGGCGTGCCGAGATTCCCCGTTTAAAAAGAGCCAGCTTAAAATCAGAGATGATTGCTAGAGCATGCCAGCTGGGTGAAAAACCGAGCTTGATTGATGCAACTGCTGGTTTAGGTCATGACAGTTTACTGATGGCTTATTTGGGAGCCGATGTACGATTGGTTGAGCGCCATCCGATTCTGTTTGTGTTACTGGAACACACCAAAGCACAGGCCGAGCAAGATCCATTTTTACAGTCATTTATGTCACGTATTGAACTGATCTATGCGGATTCGAATAGCTATTTACAGCAACTAGTCCAGCAGGGTGAGCAGGTCGATGTTGTGTATCTTGATCCCATGTTTCCACAACGCGATCAGAACCAGCAAGCCATAAAGAAACAGGCTCAGGTCAAGAAGCAAATGCAGTTATTACATATGTTGTTGCCTGAAGATGGGGAAATGGATCTTGGGGATCAACTCTTGCATTTGGCCAACCAGATCGCGAAACGGGTGATTGTGAAACGACCGAGACATGCGGTTTATCTGGCGGATCAAACCCCTGATCACCAATGGTTAGGTGATGCTTGTCGTTTTGATGCATATTTTCCAAAAGGTTAACTTTAAATCAGATTCAAATGATTGTTTGGCTTGCGTCAATGCTCGGTAAAGATTTGTGATATAGTGCAAAAGCATGATTGCTAAAAAATTCTTGTCGAGCTTACACTACAGTCACGCATTGCGTCTTTTAGGAAAAGTACTGCACATTCAATCATTAGAATGGCATATTTTCAGTTTAGGCTTGAAAAGAGAAACTCCCGAAGAATTTTATGATAGACCTCAAACCGTCCATTAATCTCTGGCATGATTTTAAAAGTAACCAAATTGCTGGAATGTGGTTGTTCCTCGGGTCTCGCCGTTCCTTACAGGTTGTTCATCCTTCTATTACCCAGCTGATTCTCTGGGGTATCCTCGGTGGCTGTACCAACTCGCTTTATAGCTGGTTGGTGGCGGGTCAAATGGGGGAGTTCAATGCTCAAGGTTTGATTGGCTACGCACTTTGGCCTTTTATTGCTCTTATTGTCGGTATTTTTCTTTCGCAACGGATGAACCAGCCGCGTTTGATGCTGGTGCCTGCATTACTGTGGTTGGTACTTGATACTAATATTCTGCTTTTACAATGCATTATCCAATATCTGGGCTCAAATGGTTATCTGAACTTTATTCCTGACAGTATCTATAACGGTTTCCTGCCGCCACTGTTTGTTGGTCTATTTGTCTGGCAAAGTCTGGCTGTAATTTGGGTCTTTTCTCGTGCTCTGAACTGGCCTTGGTGGGAGCGGGCGCTGGTTTTTGTGGCAACGATTGCGACCATGGTGGTGTGGCAGCTTTCAGTAAAGGATCAGCCGATCTGGAAAGTGGAACAGACTCCGCCAAGTTTTGCCGAAGATGCCTTCTATGCGCAAAGCCATTTGCTCGATAAAGCACTGGATCAGATTCAATATGGTGATATTGCACAAAGCCACTGGTATTTTATGGGTGTGGCTGGTGATAGTTATGTGGATGTATTCAAATCAGAAATTGAACGTATAAGAGAACAGTTTGATACGCGTTTTGGAACCTTTGGGCGTTCAATTATGCTGATTAATAATCCAGCTACGCGTTTAGAAGTACCAATCGCATCGAAAACCAGTATGGAGTTGGCTTTACGCCGTATTGGTCAGCAAATGAATCGTGATAGCGATGTGTTGTTTCTATACATGACATCGCATGGTGAGCGTAATCATTTTGAAATTGAAAATGCACCGCTGAATCTGGATCAGGTCGATCCAAAATGGTTAAGAGAAACATTGGATAAATCTGGAATTCGCTGGCGTGTTATTGTGATTTCAGCGTGTTACTCAGGTAGTTTTATTCCCGCTTTACAATCACCAGATACTTTAATTATTACGGCTTCTGCGGCAGACAAAACTTCTTTTGGCTGTAATAACGAAGCAGACTATACTTATTTTGGTCGGGCGTTTTTTGATCTGGCGATGCGCGAACAGTATTCTATGAAAAAAGCGTTTGAGCAGGCCAAGCAGACTGTGACCAAGTGGGAAGTGGCACAAGGTGTTGAACCATCTGAACCGCAATGGTCGATCGGTCGTAATATGGAATTGATGCTGCCACAGCTTGAACCGTATCTGTTCCCGACACAAAATATTGCATCTACAGACATTATAAAAACACAGGATGATGAACATGCAGCTACTGCAAAAAAACCGTTGTTTTGAGGGTGAGCAACGTATTTATCAACTTGAGTCTCAACATCTTAAAGGCAGCACCAAAGTGGGTGTCTATTTGCCACCTGCGGCATTGGAAGGTAAGGCGTGTTCAGCCTTGTTTTATCTTGCTGGTTTAACCTGTACCGAAGAAACCTTTGCGATTAAAGCCCATGCACAACGGATGGCAGCTCGACTCAGCCTGATTTTAATTACACCTGATACTTCTCCGCGTGGAGAAGGCGTTGCACAAGGCGATCATTGGGATATTGGACAGGGAGCTGGCTTTTATATTAATGCGACCCAGCAACCTTGGGCTGAGCATTATCAAATGGAGTCTTATCTGGTTGATGAACTCTATGCGCATGTTTTACAAGCGTTCCCTGTGGCTGAAAACCAGATCGGAATTTTTGGACACTCAATGGGTGGACATGGCGCATTGACCTTAGCTTTTAAATATCCTGACCAATTCAAATCGGTTTCGGCTTTTGCGCCGATTTGTGCGCCAAGTATTTGCCCGTGGGGTGAAAAGGCATTTAGCCAATATCTTGGCACTGATCAGCAGCAATGGGCTGCACATGATGCGACCGCGCTGGTACAGCAGAAAGGTGGATTATTTGAAGAAATCCTCATTGATCAAGGACTGGATGACCAGTTTTTTGCTCAGCTGAATCCTGAAAAATTTAAACAAGCCTGTCTGGAGGCTGAGCAACCGCTCACTTTGCGTCTACACAAAGGCTATGATCATGGCTATTACTTTATTCAAAGTTTTATCGATGATCATCTACAGTTTCATGCCATTCAGCTTGAAAAAGTAGTGGGATAAAAAAGAAGCTCATTTGAGCTTCTTTTTAATTGTGCTGCCATTCAGCCACAAATTCCTGCTGTGCCATACGGTTTAAATGATTGATCACCACTTGTTCGAGATGTGCGACATCATCTTGCTGGTTTTCAATCAGTACCGCCAAATGCTGTTCATGCGGTGTGAGGGTGACGGTTGCAGTAGGCATAAAGATTTTTGTCTCTGTTTCCGTTTCTGCAACTTCAAACTTATGCTTCCAGTGATTGAGCAAACGTTTACTAATACGTTTTCCTTCAGTCGTCGTGATATTTGTGCTGCTATTCATGTTGCTTTTCTTCCTCTAATTTCATTGACTAACATAGCAAAGCGCAGGCGAGATAAAAATAGTCCAGATGCAACGCGTTGTTGCAAGTTTGCAATGCTTGAATAATGACTTTGTAACAGCCCTAAGTGTGCTGAATTTGTTATAATCGTTTCATCATTTTTCTCAGAGTTTGCCAGGTCATCCATGTCCAAGCCTTATTTGATTGCTCCTTCGATTTTATCTGCTGATTTTGCGCGTTTAGGTGAAGAGGTAGAAAAAGTTCTAGCTGCAGGTGCAGACGTTGTACATTTTGATGTGATGGATAACCACTATGTACCAAACCTTACTTTTGGTGCAGGGGTATGTAAGGCACTGAAAAATTACGGTATCAAAGCACCTATCGATGTGCATCTGATGGTTTCACCTGTGGATCGTATGATTGGTGATTTTATTGAAGCGGGTGCAGAAATTATTACCTTCCACCCAGAAGCAACGGATCACATTGACCGTTCTTTGCAATTGATCAAGGCGGGTGGTGCAAAAGCAGGCTTAGTATTTAACCCAGCAACACCATTGCATTATCTTGATTATGTGCTGGATAAAGTCGACCAGATTTTATTGATGAGCGTAAACCCAGGCTTTGGCGGCCAGAAACTCATCCCAATGACTTTGGATAAATTACGTCAGGCGCGTCAAATTATTGATGCCAGCGGTCGTGATATCCGTTTAGAAGTTGATGGTGGTGTTGGCCCAGCAAATATTCGTGAGATTGCAGAAGCGGGTGCGGATATGTTCGTGGCTGGATCGGCAATTTTTGGTCAACCAGACTATAAAGCGGTGATTGATCAAATGCGTGCAGAGCTGGCTCAAGTTGGTGCAACAGAAGTTTAGTGTTTTCATCCTATTTTTCACATAAGCTTGTGGATAACTTTGTTTATAACTGGGTGGATAACCATGTTGATAAGCAGGTGGATAAGATGTTGTTAAAATAAACAAAATGATTTCAGTTGTTTATATTCACAGCAAAAAAACGAAAAAAGGACAATTTTTTGTCCTTTTTTTATGCGCTAACTTATTTATTTTGCACTATTTTTGCGCAGAGGGCTTAGAGGTTTAAATCGGCCAAGAAAACAGCGAAATCATGCTGTTGCTGAATATAATGATAAGAATTTAAACAGTGAGATCATTGTGCATAAAGCAGAAAGAAATTATGCTAGGCATATTCAATCACCTGAATTGATGGAAACAAGGAACCTTTAGTGCAATTTCGCAAGCAATACAGACATTTGTGGTTTGTATTCCTGATGATCTTTTTCATCGGGGGAAGCAGTGCGGCCGTTGCAGCAGTTCAAGAGGTTCATTCTCATCATTCATCTACTGTTTCAACTTTATCGTGTCATGATCAGCAAATGATGCAACATCATCCTGCGCCAAGCTCACATGCAGATCGCATGAGTCTCGGTCAATGTCATGATGGACAGATGCAGGATCATCTGCATTGTCAGGATTGTAATAGTACCTCGCATTGTCAAAGCATCAATTTCGCTTTAGACCAAAATACGCCAAGCCTTTCAGTTTCACCATTTTTAGAGCTGAGTACGTATATCAATACGGACTACCAAGCTCGGCATCTTGCTGGCTATTGGCAAGAGATTTTACGCCCTCCTAGAACCTGATCTGTCTTTGCAGGCTCTTTCTCTTTTTGAAAAGGGAAGTGAGCATTTTTAAAGTTAACAGATTAGGAAATCATCATGTCCTCAAAAATATATGCTGGTGTTGTCGCTAGCCTAAGCTTATTGTTCGCACCTTATAGTGTGGCAGCAATTAAAGAATATCATCTCAATATTAATCAGGGCACTGTCAATGTGACAGGTAAACCCGTACAACGTATTACCGTGAATGGGAAATTTATTGCGCCGCTGCTTGAATTTGAGGAGGGGGATGAAGCTGTCATTCATGTTCATAACCAGCTCAAAGATCAAGATACTTCTTTACACTGGCATGGTCTGCTTTTACCCGGACTCATGGATGGTGTACCTGGATTTAACGGTTTCAAAGGTATTAAGCCGAATGGCAGTTTTGAGTACCGTTTTAAGGTTCGCCAAAATGGCACTTACTGGTATCACGCGCACAGCAAGGGGCAGGAACAGGATGGTTTATATGGCCCTTTGGTGATTTATCCAAAAGGCAAGCAGCCTGTCGCAGCTCATGAAAAAGCTGAACGTGATTATGTGGTGATGTTGTCTGATTTCCATGAAACTGAAAGTGACAAGATCATGGCAAATCTGAAGAAATCAGCCGAGTATTATCAGAACCAGCGTGAAACAGTTGGCGATGTCTGGAAACAGTTCAAGCAACAAGGCTTGAAAGCAACTTGGCAAGATCGCTCGATGTGGAACCAGATGCGCATGCTGAAAACGGATTTGTCCGATGTCACGGGTTATACCTTTTTGGTGAATGGGCAGACGCCACAACAAAACTGGACAGGTGCTTTCAAGACGGGTGAAAAGATACGTTTGCGTTTTATCAATGCATCGGCGATGTCTTTTTTTGATGTACGTATTCCTAACCTGAAAATGACCGTGGTCAGTGCCGATGGACAGCCAGTAAAGCCTATTCCTGTAGATGAGTTCCGTATTGGTACGGCAGAAACTTATGATGTGTTGGTCGAACCGAAACAGGCACATTATCAAATTGAAGCAGAGTCGATTGATCGCTCTGGTTTTGCTATTGCCTCATTACAGAATGAAATGGTGACCACTCCGACGAGGGTTCAGATTCCCAAAGCACGTCCACGTGCCTTATTAACCATGGAAGACATGGGCATGGATCATGGTTCGCATGGTCAAATAAAAATGGACGAAATGGACCATAGTCAGCACCAGATGCCAGAGGAACAGCAGAAGACTACAACGAACTCGCAATCAGCCATGGATCACAGTGCGCATACGCAAATGAACATGAGCAAGATGGATCATGGACAACATCTGACTGCTCAGGACAAACAGGCCGATGTCTCTAAACAACATGCAGGCATGGATCATGCTTCACATGAAAATATGGACATGTCGCAAATGGATCATAGTGCCCATGCACAGATGAATATGAAAACGATGGATCATCGCCAACATCAAATGAAGGACTCTTCTGAAAAAGAAGGCACCACTACTGTACAAGGCTGGGCTAATGCTGCAACCCCAGCAGGGCAGAAAGCCTTAACGTATGCTGATCTGCAATCATTGCAACCCCAGCCAGAAAAATATAGCCGTCCAGCAGAACGTGAAGTGGTGATTCGTCTGGGCGGAACCATGGAACGTTATATCTGGACCATTGATGGCAAGAAGTTTAGTGATCCTGACTTTAAGCCTTTAACGGTGCGTTATGGTGAGCGTATCCGCCTGAAATTTGTCAATGACAGTATGATGGCGCATCCGATGCATTTACATGGCATGTTTATGCAACTGGAAAATGGACAGGCACCGCAAGATATGCCAAATAAGCATACGGTGATTGTACCGCCTGGCAAGACGGTAACAGCTTTGTTGACCGCGGATGAATTAGGAGAATGGGCAATCCATTGTCACCTGTTATACCACATGAGCGCAGGCATGATGAGTAAGCTGATCGTTGCCAATGTCGACGATTCAAAAACTCCAGTTCAAGCCCCTGTTAAATCATCTCAAGGAGCGAGCCATGCACATCACTAAGCAAGTTTCTAAAATGAAACGATATACACAATTATTGGCAATCGGTGGCATGGTTTCTTCGTTGAGTGGAGTAGCTTATGCGCATGAAGGGCATGACGCCATGATGCAAATGGAGATGCCTGCACAACAGAATATGCCGGTGGCTGCTGCATCTCCAATGGATCATTCACAACATCAACGTCAGATAACAGTTCAGCAACCGCCTGAAACAGAACATGGGCAGCACGATCATACCCGTGAACATGGTGGGCAAATCTATCAATCGACTCAGTTGGATAGCACATGGATGCTGGATGAAGATGGCAAGGGTACGCTTAAGTCTAAATTAAAAACCTGGGTTGGCAGTGATGAAAATAAATTGTTTATCAATGCCGATTATGCCAAGGCTGAGTCTGAAAAATCGGAGCAACGTATTGCGGCCCTGTATAGCCGTAATATTTCAGATTTCTGGGATGTCCAAGCTGGTGTAAATTACCGTTATAACGCCGAGCAGCAAGTCGATAAGGAACAGTTTGAAGCTGTCGTGGGTTTACATGGCATGGCTCAATACTTCTTTGAAACCGATGCACATCTGTATGCGGGACAGGATCAGCAATGGCGCTTTGTGCTGGAAACAGAACGTGATTTCTTGCTCACACAAAAGTTGATTATGCAGCCTTATCTGGAAATGCAATGGGTATTGCGAGATGAATCCAAGTATGCAGTCAAAACAGGGCTTGCCGATGCGGAAGTGGGGATTAAAACCCGATATGAAATTGTGAAGAATCGTGTGATGCCTTTTATTGATGTGGCTTATGGCTATAACAAGGGGCGCAAGGCGACTGACTGGCAAGAAGCCACTGATTCTGAAACAGGTTGGATCTATGGTGCAGGGCTTACGCTAAAGTTTTGATATTTTGTTTAAAATGTCATTTTTTCAAGATACTGTTGGTTTATACTAACAGTATCTTTTTTGAGTCATTCATGGTGCATAAATGGCTTTAGAACAACAAGACAATCCAATAAGAGATAAAAATACTCACGCTACTCCGTCGGGCGAAAAGCCGCAGCGCGTCTCTACTTCTCAGCTTGAACTGATTCCACTTGATGGCAGCATGTACGTCAGTTTTTATCATATTCCTGATATGAGGAGTGATATAGAACAACAACGAGTAAGGCAAGCCCTCATTCCTTTTTCAGAACTGCTCATTGAACACTGTATTGATGTCGATGCCCGTCATTTGGCGCTTTATCATCAAGATTCAATTGAGGTTGTCACAGTGGCTTTGCAGCGCTTAAATCTGGGTGCTGAGCTACAACAAACCATGCCGCATTATGAACCTTTGGAACTTGCAACAGCCAAGAAAAAGACGCATGCAGGTCAATTTAACTCTTCACATGAAACTGCTTTGAACCAGCTGCAACAGTTTTTATCCAAGCTTATTGAACGTTTCGAACAATGGCTAAAAGCCTTACGAAAGAAATAGGATGAGTCACTGATCATGGCTCAAAATTTCATGTGAGTTGATACATAACACAGCACATCATGGTTTATTTTACAGTACACTGCTGGGCTTAGGAGGACGACCTCCCTCGAAAGAATCACGTTGGGACGACCCAACCCTTGATAAAGTTGAGCGTAATAAAATGGCGTGGGCAATTTTAGTTTTGGCAGGTATTTTTGAAGTGATTTGGGCATACTCGATGAAGTTGTCTGAAGGATTCACCAAGTTAACGCCAAGTATCATAACGATTGTTTTCATGGTGTTAAGTGTGGTGTTGCTGTCGATGTCAATGCGTACACTACCGCTGGGAACGGCATATACCATCTGGACTGGGATTGGTGCGATTGGTTCTTTTATTGTCGGGATCATGGTGTTAAATGAACCGATGACTGCGATGCGGATGATTGCAGCGGTTTTGATCGTATCAGGTTTGATGTTGATGAAGCTCTCATCAAATTAATGGTTTAAGGAGAACATGATGCAACTGGTTTATATGTATATGGATTCGCCTGTTGGCGCATTAAAGCTGGTTGCACATGATCAGGCATTGGTTGCGGTGATGTGGGATAACGAAGATCATAAACGGGTTCGTTTGGCCGAGTTGGTTGAAGATCGCCAGCATCCAATGTTGCATAAAGTGAAACAACAATTAGAAGAGTATTTTGCAGGGCAACGTCAGCAATTTGATTTGCCTCTGGACTTTCAGGGAACGGCTTTTCAGCAACAGGTCTGGCAAGCATTATTGAATATTCCTTATGGGGAAACGCGAAGTTATAAGGAGATTGCCGTTCAGTTGGGGAATGAAAAAGCAGTGCGTGCGGTGGGTGCTGCCAATGGCAAGAATCCGATTTCGATTATTGCGCCGTGTCATCGGGTGATTGGTTCGAGTGGGGCGTTGGTGGGTTTTGCGGGTGGTCTGGATAAGAAGCAGATTTTACTCAGTTTAGAGCAAAGCCAAATTCCATAATCTGTATTGTTAATACTCGATTTTCATTTCTTTTTGGAATAAGCTACCAAAGCAGATATGAATCAACATATTTTATGACTTGAACTGTAAATAAATTACTGGCGAGGCGGTATCTTGTCTAGTGTAATTCAATTATAGGAATAACCTTCGGTTCGAGTTACTTTGGTTTCGCCCAAAGTAACCAAAGGCATTGTCATCTACAAAACCTGTTCACTTGTGGTATTTGTTTTTATCTATCGCAGAAACGAGATATTACAGATACTACGCAGGTTGTAGATGACCTTTCCGAGTCTCATATGTAGGGTTTGGATTCATTTTCTTTTTCATAACAAATTGAATGGAAGTTTAAAAATGGCTGTTGGTGACGTAACTATGCCACTTATGCATGTGGTGCAAGGTGTAAAAATTGGCTCAACTGAGGCGTATGTACGTTATCCAAATCGACGAGATTTAGTCATTTTTGAATTTGCTGAAGGATCAAAGGTTGCTGGGGTATTTACCCAAAGCGCTTTTGCGGCTGCGCCGGTTCAATTGAGTAAAAAGCATTTAGCAGAGAATACGCCACGTTACCTGATCATCAACACGGGCAATGCCAATGCAGCAACAGGTACAGTCGGTTATAAAAATGCAGAAACCACATGTGCCAAGTTAGCTGAATTAACTGGTGTGCAAACCAACCAGATTTTGCCATTTTCCACAGGTGTAATTGGGGAACAATTGCCGATTGAACGTTTGGTTCAAGGCATTCAGCCTGCATTAAATGAGTTAAATGCAGATCGTTGGGCTGAAGCGGCATCTGGCATCATGACCACAGACACCACACCGAAAGGTGCATCTGAGCAGTTCGAACTGGATGGCGTGACTTATACTATGACAGGTATCAGTAAAGGTGCGGGCATGATTCGTCCGAATATGGCGACTATGCTGAGTTTTGTTGCAACCGATGCGCCGATTAGCCAAGAACTGGTACAGCGTTTATTGCAAACCACGGTTGAGCATTCCTTTAACCGCATCACCATTGATGGTGATACATCGACCAATGACTCTTGTATCTTTGTGGCAACAGGTTTGGCAGGTGGCGCAGAAATCCAGCGTCAGGATGATGCGCGTTATCAACACGTTCTTGCCGTGCTTGCACGTATCATGGATCGTCTGGCGCAATTAATCGTACGTGATGGTGAAGGTGCAACCAAATTCATCACGGTTCAGGTTGAGGGTGGAGCAAATACGCAAGAGTGTTGTGATGTGGCGTATAGCGTTGCAGAGTCACCACTCATTAAAACTGCATTATTTGCTTCAGATCCAAACTGGGGACGTATTGTGATGGCCATTGGTAAGGCGGGCGTGCCAAATCTGGACAGTAGCAAGGTTCAAGTCTGGTTGGGCGATGTGCAAATCTGTCTGGATGGTGGTGCAAACCCAGACTATACCGAAGAAGCGGGCGCTGCGGTGATGGCTGAAAAAGAAATTACCATTCGTATTGATCTTGGTCGTGGTACGGCAAAAGACACGGTTTATACCTGTGACTTTTCTTATGACTATGTAAAAATTAATGCCGATTATCGCTCATAAATTTGCGTTATAATGAAGCCTCCACAGTGGGGCTTTTTTTATAAGCTGGTTTGTGGACAGTGTGATTCTCAACAAATAATCACCCAGACACCCACGTTATAGGTTTGCAGTAATGCAAGCACGCAGGATAGAGAAGACGTTTTATGAATGATGCGAATTTAATTGCGAACGAAGCCAAAAATATTGTGCAGGCGCATTTAGATCGTTTGGGTGAGCCAAAGGACAATAGCCTTAGCCCAGAAGTGAAACAAGAAAAGTTCGCTCAAATCGCAGCAGAACTTAAAAAACGCAATGCTGTGCTTGTGGCCCACTATTACTGTGATCCAGAAGTGCAAGAGCTTGCTGAACTGACAGGTGGTTGTGTTTCTGACTCATTGGAAATGGCGCGTTTTGGTCGTGATCATCCTGCGACAACATTAGTGGTGGCTGGTGTGAAGTTTATGGGGGAAACCTCAAAAATCTTATCACCTGAGAAAACAGTATTAATGCCGACTTTGGAAGCAACGTGCTCACTTGACTTGGGCTGTCCAGTGGATGAGTTCGCTGCATTCTGTGATCAACATCCTGATCATACTGTAGTGGTTTATGCCAACACTTCAGCAGCAGTGAAAGCACGTGCGGATTGGGTGGTGACTTCAAGCTGTGCAGTTGAGATCATTGAACATCTCGATAGTTTAGGTGAAAAAATTATTTGGGCGCCTGATCAGCATCTAGGTCGCTATATCCAGAAGAAAACTGGCGCTGACATGTTGCTATGGGATGGTGCATGTATCGTACATGAAGAGTTCCGTGCCCGTGGCATTACGCAAATGAAAGCGCTTTATCCAGATGCAGCGGTTTTGGTACATCCTGAGTCACCTGAATCGGTGGTGGATATTGCAGATGCAGTGGGAAGTACTTCGCAATTGATCAAAGCAGCCCAGACTCTACCGCATAAGCAAATGATCGTGGCAACCGACCGTGGTATTTTCTATAAAATGCAACAAGCAGTGCCAGATAAAGAATTATTTGAAGCGCCAACCGCAGGTGAGGGGGCAACTTGTCGTTCATGTGCGCATTGTCCTTGGATGGCAATGAATGAACTTGATGGAATTCTGCATGTATTACAGCATGCTGATCAAGAAATACACGTTGATCCAGCTTTGGCGGAACGCGCTAAATTGCCTTTAGATCGAATGTTGAACTTTAGTGCTTCATTAAAGCGTTAAAAAGCATCAAGATGCTTGTTAAATATACATTTGGTAAGGATTTTTAATATTTTTGAAAAATAGGTGTTGACGTTCCAGAGCGTCGCGCCTAGAATGCACACCGTACCGCACGATGTGCGATACACTAAAAGCTGAGAAATCGGAGCATAGCACAGCCTG